>JAFGSP010000052.1 GCA_016934775.1 Candidatus Woesearchaeota archaeon
AGAATATTGATGGCGGAGTTTTTAAAAGTTTCTGTTGGGCTGGCGCTGCCCCGGGAGTTAGCTTGCTGACTATAGGAAATATTTTTATTGACAGAACACTGATTCCGAAAAATATTATAAAATTCGGAATGAATTCCGAAAATTTTAAATAGTTGTTATAATATCTTATAATAATGATTAGTGATATAATCAAAGAACAAAGAGAAAGTGTACTAAAAAGAAAGAAATTCATCCGCCGTGCAGCACTAGATAAATTAATTTCTCTTCTGTCTGTTGAACATATCCTTTCTATTATTGGAGTCAGAAGATGCGGAAAATCTGTATTAATGAAAGAACTCATTCATTATTTAATTGATAAGCAAATCACTTCAGAAAGGAATATTCTCTATCTTAATCTTGAAAACCCTTATTTTAACCAGTTCAAAGATGAAATTACTTATCTCAGCAAGATTTATCATGAATTCAAGAAAACAGCAGATAGTAAAAAGAAAATTTTCATATTTTTTGATGAAATCCAATTTTTTAAGGATTGGCAGGTATTCATAAAGGATCTTTATGAAAAAAAAGAAGCAAAGATAATTTTAACAGGGTCTAACTCAAAATTGCTATCATCAGAATTAGCCACTTTGCTGTCCGGAAGAACAATTACAATCAATCTATATCCTTATTCCTATAAAGAATTTTTTGCAGCAGCAAAGGAAAACCTGTCTGCATATCTTGAGAAAGGCGGTTTTCCTGAAATATCAGTCATTAAGGACAAAGAAACAATAAAGCTGATAATAGAGACATATTATAAGAATATAATCTATCAGGATGTCATCCCCAGATTCGGCATCAAGAACTCGCTGGAGATAGAAAACCTCTCTTACTACCTCCTTTCAAACGTAAGCAAAGAGCTTTCATATAATACTCTAAAAAACATTTCCAAACTAGATGATAAGACAATAAAGCAATACATATCCTATCTTGAAGATGCAAACCTTCTTTATACTGTGTACAATTATGACCCCTCCCTGAAAAAGCAAATCGGTAATAAGAAAAAGATATATTCTGTAGACAGCTCTTTTGTAAATTTTTTGGGTTTTTCTAATTCCAGAAACATAGGAAGGCTGCTTGAGAACGCTGTGTTCATAGAACTGAAAAGAAAGCAAAAAGAGATATTTTTCTACAGCAATGTATCAGAATGTGATTTTATTATTAAGAAAGGATACAGGATTGCTGAATGCATCCAAGTGACTAAATCCCTTGACGAGGACAGCACCAGGAAGAGGGAAATAAATTTCTTAATCTCCACTTTAGATTATTTCAAATTAGATAAAGGGATAATCATAACTGAAAAAGACAAAGAAAAGCTTGAAATAAATGGAAAGGTCATTGAAGTTCTCCCTTATGTTGACTGGGCATCAGATATTCAATGATGCATTGTTTCGAAACTCAAAGTGTTTCGAGACACGAAAAACAAAAAGTTTTTCTAAGTTTCGAAATGTTTTACATTTCGAACACCCAAGAAATGCTTTGTATTTCTTCTGGTTTTGGCTTGAAAAAAGAAAAATAACAAAAAACTAATCATAACCACAAGGGCTATTGCTGCTACAATAATAGTGTTGATAGATATGGATTGCGCTTTTGTTTTTACCTAAGAATATTGATAGCGGAGTTTTCAAAAGTTTCTGTTGAACTGGGTTGCACAGCTATCTAGCCCACATAGGTGCATTCATACGGATTATCTTTTCCAAGGTGCCACCACGGAATCTTGCATTCATATCCTTCAAGACATGTATCTGGGTTGTTCCTTGTGCATTCGTTGATAACATAATAGACGCCCAAGTCTAGATTTTCACAAGCATCTTCAATCATATCTTCTGAGACTATACTGCAATGGGGCTTATCTGAATACTCACCATTGTCTGTGCAGGTAATCTGCTTTACTAATGCTTGGCTACTGCCAAACATAAGACAAACAGGGTTATCAAACTGACATACTGCCTCATAAGAGCTTCCCTCGGGAACATAAGTGGCTTCTTGTGAAGCTCCTATCCAATTACAACATTCTATTGGGTCACAAGGCGGCCTGCATCCTGCTGATGATCCGTCTGTTGCAAGGTTCTCAAATAACCCTTCTTCATCCTGCTCATTCTCTGCTACGCAGACATAAGGATCACATTCTACATACGTCTTACGGCCATCATTGAAAGTTGACACGATCTCATTCTGCTTACACTCAACATGTTCTACACTTATATATTTGCAGTCTAAATCACAGAATTTTGTAGATTTAGTTGCGATAGACCCACCTATCTGCTCACCATCACACTCAGGATCAGCTCCGCATTCTTCTTTGCAATAAGGCTTAGATTCATACTCGCAATTCTCATTGCAGATTGAATAAGTACCTGAACCACTCTCGTCGCACATGATACTATATCCCTGTGAATAAAATTCATTCTTGTTTTCCGGCACCATGTTATAATCGCATTCTTCTGTAGTCGGATCAAAGATGCCGTCACCGCATGTGCCTGAGACTCCAGCTGCAGAACATTCACTTACTTCTCCGGCAACACAGCATTTACCCTTCCCGTGATATATGACCTTATCACCACACACACAATCCTCTGTTAAAACCTGGTTTTCAGGACATTGAATATTGCATCCTCCCCCTGATAAGCTCAACATGGATCCCTCCGGATTCTCATTACAACAGATAAAAGGAGTGTCATCATCAGTATTTCCTATGCCATCATTACCAGGTTCGCTCGAGATAATGTATTTCTTATTCTGACATCCGCTTTGTGTAGGATCTCCGCCGGCAACACAGCCGCATGAGAATTCTGAAATGCCAAAACAATCATCTTTAGATATATCTTGATGATTGGCTTCCACAACGTCAAACACTATATCAGCAAAATCCCCATCACAGGCACCTTTCCCTGGCAGAGCCTCTGTTCCAGGCAATTCTTCTGTTTCTTCTCCGCCAGTGCCCTCGCAGCAATCCTCTATACTTACAGGGTTCTCCTTCTCTTTTTTCCATTCACCGTTATCACAGCAATAGCAGAACTTGTAGTTTGTTGGTTGGGCGGAGCCACCAGCACTTGAAGAGGGAGGAAGCGTAAGAACAGCAAAGGCAACATTTTTGGCTTTATCGTCATCATATTCAACATGTCCCAACATATAGCCTGTTTCAATATCCTCTTGCCTAAGAGCAGGACAGCTGCCTTCAGGAACCTTAGACGGGCATCCTTCCATCCATTTGTATGTCCCTTCATCACCCTCTTCAAGCCGGCATTCATAGCAGTCATCACCTATTTTTATTGTGTCGCCTTTCTGGATAGCATCACAGGAGCCGCAGGAATCGCTCTCTATTTCTTTCCAATATTGAATTTTACCTTCCGCTGAACATGTTTTTTTGCCTTCACAATATTCTGCCCATTTACCCTCTGACATAGTACAATCAAAGCTTGCGCATTCATAGCATTTCCCATCTGCACTGATCGTGCCCTTAAAAGAATCGTCACAGGAGCCGCAAGGCAGTGTCCCTGAATCCGCATAATTCTTTAATCTCTGCAGCTCTCCCGGCTCAAGGCACCTTCCCTCTTCTTTTGAACTTTGGCTGGCTGAATCACCTGCCTCAGAAACAAGTGTCCTATCTGCATCCATGACACCTGGACCGCAGCAATACAGCAATCCACCATTTTCGGACAGCAGGACTGCATTCTCATCTCCGTGATTATCCTCTACATAAACAAGTGTATTATGGCAATAGCAGCCGTAATCAAAACCATTCAATAAGAGCTGGTCTGATGTGATGACTTCAGGACATATCCTTTTCCCGTTCTCGCAATATCCCCCTGTTGTGCTCAGTGATTCATCAGAATAGCTGAAATCTTTACAATAGGACATGCTCGGGTCTTTTTCAATCATAGCATCAACATCAAGCTCACAGACAGAAGTTGTCTTAGGGTCGACATTGAATAGATCCCTATACCTGAATAAGCAGTTAATCTCTTTTCCAGGAAGAGAGTCCAGATTTGGATTTACAGCCCCGCATGCTGTCAGGAACATATGCCTGTCATGCATTGAAGTACCGCATGATTCTGCTTTCTGAAAGCCTTTGCCTTTGAAGTTCAGGGTTGCGCCTTCAACTTCTGCAGTAAGGCTATAACTCACACTATCGACTCCAAAATTCTTAATGAATACAGCCAGCACATTTTTTCCTGCTTTAAGCTGGTTGTCAGCTCTTCCTTCCTTATCCTCAGCTGCTAGGCCTGCTGCATCAAAGTCTCTTTCATAGTTAAGCCTCCATATACAGTTGTCCGCATCATTGCATTCTTCCTCTTTGTCCAGTTCATATTCAGTGCCTTCTTCTGAATACTTTATCCTGACTTGTGCATCCTTAAGTTGGTCTGCAATCTTTGAACCGCCGTCTTCGTCAATGCATGTGCCTCCATCTTCTTTCAGCTCAAATACAAAATAACCCGCGCCGCCTACATGGCCAACTTGGCGATTTGCCTCATATAAGAATGTCTCATCAGGCAATATCCCATAACCCCAGGTCATAGGTGTGGCGTAGAAATTAGGGTATTCAAAATGCTCATCCATTGAATAAGTGGTTCCATCAAAATACTGTCCGGTAACTTGATTTTTTCTTTCTGGATTTCTTAAATTATCAATACCAGAACCAACCAGGCATTCAACAGGTTCATCATACTTAATTGTTATTAATGCAAATTTATAGCCTCCGGCATCTATAACACTCTGCATCTCATCTCCAATCTTACATCCGTTGTCCATTGCATCTTCTGCGTAAGGATCAACATCAACAGGGCAAGCTATATCTGTATGGCTAAACTCAAATTTACAATCAAGTCCCTGTTGTGCTCTTAAATCATTTATCCAGTCTCCACTTAAATACGGTTGAGGATCAAATCTAAGCTGTTCTGCTATAGGCTCTATTTCTTCACTGCAAATCTCGTATGCTGGTTTTTCGCCTTCACCGGAAAAGTATTTGATAATATCTCTTCCTGCTTTTGCGGCGCATTCATTTTTGCACAATTCCAAAATTCTATCTTGATCAAAGTTTTGAACATATCTATGAATCTCACTTTGAGAAGGTGTATCTAAATTCAAAAAAACAAAAGGTTCTTCCTTATTACAAGTCCATGCTTCCTGTGCCCCAGTTTGAAGATTATAGAGATAGCTATCTCCCCCACTATCCGGAACAGAATAAGTATGCTTATATCCATCAAGATCCAAATCTGCCATTACAGTGACATGTTCTATATTATTCTCCGGGTCATCATCATTATCCCAATCCCTAAGCAAAGAATATTCGTGATGCGCTGAATCTATTGAACACAGCATATCTCTAACAGGAGTTGAGCACCTGATATTATCGCTTCCCTGGCCATTGCAATTATCTGCATCAAAGTCACTGCTTGCTGCCAGGACCTGTTCTGCATTGTATTCCATGCTGTCTTCAATTGTACAGGTGGCAACACCCATAAGTTCAGGAACCAGATGTCTTCCTCCTTCATCCCAAGACTGGCCATTAAAATCATATGATTTATCTGAAGCACTGTTTTCTACCCAAAACTTCTCTTCCTTTTTTTCCACAGGCTCGATCGGCTGCCCATACAATCGTCCCATCTGCATACTAACAGTATTCTCTTCCTGGTCGCTGCCGCAGGCAACCACTGCCATCGGAGTAAAATGATCAACTTCCGCAGAGAAATATAGGTATTTAGTATCTTCAGTGAATCCGCTCTGCTTATATGTCCTCCAGACTCCTGTTGACTCGTCATACCAAGCTAATTTGGGAGCGCCCTTATCATAATTGTTAGGCAGGTCCTCTTTGCTCACCCTGATAGAGACCTTGACAGGCGGATCAAGCGTGATTCCGTCAGGCAGGCCCTGGTAAGCAAGCTCACCCAGAACAATCTCATTGTCAAGCCCGTCAAAATTCCTGTCTGTAATCTTCACAGCTATCTCATCAACTGTATTGCCTTCTGAATCTCTCACTTTGATATCCTGCTCAGCGAGCAGTATAAGATTTTCATCCTCTGAAAACAGCCTGGTGCCTTTTTTCAGCACGCTGTTCTGGAGCGATGCAGAAACCTCTCTCTTAAATGTAAACTGGAAATCCTCTATATCAATTATTTCCTGGCCGAATGACATTGTCACGGGCAGGGTAAGGTCAATAAAAAGAACTTCTGAAGAGATGACGACATTCGCATCAGGGCTGCCGTATTCAATGTCTGCTTTACTTAATTCATCATAATTATTAAGGCATCCTATAATGTTCAGCTCAACGTATCTGGAAATCTGCTGCTCTGATCCAGATATCCCGTACTCCTGGATGGCCTCAAGAAGATTATCTTCAAGGCATTGAGATACATAAAGTTTCATATTTGTCCGGGCATTTGAAAAATCAAGTGTTGATTCAACACTTTTCTCCATTCCTTTCTTGGTATTACCTGTGTTCATGATAAGCACAAGTCCCGCAACAACCACAATCAGCAATCCTATGACCACAAACAAAGAAATACTCTGAGCTCTCTTCTGCATCGTTACAACCTTCACCTATATTCAATTTTTCATAGCTTCCCTATTATATAAATCTTTCCACAGTGTAAATTAGAGTAATTAAGAATAGAGTTGAAAGATAAAAGATTAAATAAGTAAAAAAGAAATTAGAAAAAAGTATTTTCTGAGTGCTCCCTATAATCGCTTCCATATCTTATGTAGGGAGCCCTGCTGCCCAACTCTGGAGAGTTTCCGTTAGTATTGTGCGACAGGTTCCACATATCCTTACGTAAGTATCTGGGAGTGGAGCACTAATTAAAATTTATAAAACTCTCTTTCGGCAGTGGAACCTTTGTCAAAAACTAATGCTTCTTAATTTAAATAGGTTGCCAGTATATTCGCAACCTTTATTAAAGGTTTAGGTGTCAAAATTACAAAAATATATAAACCTCACTGATGAAAGTATTAATATGAAAAAATCCCAGGTCACACCTTTCATCATTGTCGGCATAACAATTGTAATCCTTGTCGCTGTTTTGATGTACAACAGCAATAGGCAAAAAGAGCTTAGCATGCAGAGCTCTTTTTCTGATACAGGAGAGGATTTTTTCCTGTATATTGAATACTGTCTCGGAGAAGTGCTGCTGGAAGGGATAGAGGAAAAAGGATTCTCTTCAAATGCCCTGCTTGAGGAATATGTTGATCAAAATATAATGTCATGCATTGAAAAATTCCCTGATGATGCAGATGCTGAATTAGGCGAGCCAAGCTCAGATATCAGGGCGGAGAGCCACAGGGTAATAACTGAGCTTGACCTTCCTGTGACAATCACCAGGGAAGGGCAGAAGACTACAAGGTCAAGGTTCTATCACAGCCTCAACCTGAGAAATGTATTCCATCTCAGCCAGATAAGCGGAGTGACGAGCACAGGGACAAAAGTGATTTCTTCTGATAAATATATGACTCTTGAAATACCCGAAAACATTAAGATACTTGGAAAAGACGGGACTCCTGTTGAGGACATTTCTTTAGAGATGATCCCGGACAATAATGAAAAGATATTGGGCCATGCGAGTTATGATTTCCGGCCGGACGGCGCGGTTTTCGAAAAGCCAGTCCTTCTCAAATACTTGTACAAGAATATTGCGCAGGGAAGCATAACAGGATATTCTGTTGCTTATTATGACCAGGGGCTGTGGAAATCTGTTCCATGCCTCAACGATCTCTATAACAAAGAAATGACTTGTTTCATTGAGCATTTTTCTGATCATGCGATCCATACTGAATGCTCTTCTGACGCGGTTTCTGAGGTCTTCCTGGAAACAGGAAAAAAAGAGACAGACCAATCTAATACAGTTTTTACAATGAAGTTCAGCCTTGCTGAAGAATCCTGTGTAAATCATTTCGGGCTTGAATCACTGAAACTCAGCGGTATCCTCAACGACATGAAGATCAATGACCAGAGCATTAAGGAAAGGTATGAGTCTTCAAATCCAGAAGAGACTTTTTTCGTCTCAGGAGAAGATAGTGCAAAATGTCTAGGGAATGATGATCTTGACATGATAAAATCATTCATCAATTCAGGGTTATTGAAAGAAGGCCAGAACACCATCAGCTTCCAGATATCTCCCCTAACCTCTGGAGGAAAAGCTTCTGTCAGGGCAGCTTTCAGGATTTTTGGAGAAGACATGAAATGCTCAGGACAGGACAGCCACCTGTCATATAATGCAGGAGAAGCTGTATGCCTCACTATCAATGACCTCACCCTGGTAGATGCGCTCTGCCCGGGAGCTGTTACTGGCACAGTTGTTAGCACAGGAATAACATGCAAGGATGCAAATGATGAAGAAGTTGCCCAGGGATTATGCAATATTGCAAAAAGCCATGTCTGTGTAGGCGATGGGAATGCGCACCCTCTTGACCCTGAAATGATATGCGATGCTTCTGACATCACTCAGTGCGACGGCGGCTGGCTCCCAAGAGGAGAACTGGACTGCGAGGCTGCTGCACAGTCAGCAGGCCAGTCAGCTGATACAATAACAGCTTCTTCCTCAGCATGCTTTTCTGATGTGGAAGGATGGACTTCTGATATGCCTATTGAGATAAAAAAGAAGAACGCAGACGGCACATGCAGCTATGTTGAATGCAGCCCTGCAAAGATGTATCCCAGCATCTCAGGATGCACCCAGAATTCAGTGGGTGTTGGCCTGCCCTGCTATCCTGACGGGAAGATTAGGCAGCTGTGGCTGAAATGCGAGCAGAAAGAGATTGACGGAGCAACAAAATATGTTTTTGTTGAAGACGTATCTAAGAGAGTGGAATACGGAACATGCACGCCTAATCCTGAGGGGCCATGTGATTCACTGTTCAATGTAGCAAGGCAGAAAGGCAGCTACCCAGAGGGGAAGAGCTACTGTGCAGAAAATTCACAATCAACCCAGAAATGGGAATCCTGCACAAATAACCAGTGGGCTGAATATGATACAACTGTGCCATGTGAAGACACAACTAACAGCTGGTCTGCTTCTGTCGCAAAATACAATTCAGAGAAATATGATGTAAGGAATTCCAATTACGGCAATTACCATTGCGGAAGTGGCGGGAGCAGCAGCGGAGGTAGCAGCGGGACAAGCTCATCTGGAGAAACATCCACTTCCGGTTCAGGAACCGCATCATCAAATACTGAAGAAGAATTCTCATGCGCCTGCGAGGCCAATGGCCTGGATGAAGAAGAGGCAGAAGAAATAATTGACTTATATAATTCTGATGAGCTAAAGTGCTCTGACATAAATGATGGGAAAGAATGCGGCATCCCTGATACAGATTTTTCAGATTATAAGCTGCCTTATATGTCTGAAACAGATTCAGGCATGGACCTTATACTAGAATGCATTCCTGATGAGAACACTGCCGGATGCCAAGTAGCTTCTGTCTCAGCTGATACTGAAAAAGAAAGCAAGGAGATGGCTTCGGGAAAGATATGCGAGGATGAAGAATTCAGCATGGTTGTGATGGGAGACAGCATAACATACGGCTGGAACAATTATGATTGCCCTGGAGAGGATGATCCTGAAAATCCGCTGAGAAAAGCCCTTGAAGACGCTGAATTTGATGTTGACCTTGACATAAAAGGACTTGGAAGCGAAATCGCTGCGTTGGAGATAGTAAATCCGAAAAATCCCATAGCCATCATAAGATTTGGTGAGATACAGGGATATGATGTGGTAGTGCTTTTCCACGGCGTTAATCAGAGGGATGACGAAGGAGCAGAGCACTATGAAAAGACATACAGAAAGTTCGCTGAGGACCTGGGAGAGGATGTGACAGTAATTATACTAACGCCGATTGTGACATGCGAAAACAATGAACTGAATACGTTCCCCTTAATCACTGCTGCTGCAAAGAGCATAGAAGAGGATTATGATAATGTATATGTGATTGATATCCAGGCAGCCATGAAAACCAAGATGGAATCTATGGATGATGCATGCGATGCATGGTTTGATATGGATGATCCTGTGCCGCCTACACCTCAATCAGATCCTGATCCGCCTTATGACTGGATCCATCCATACTGCAACCCTGATAGTGAGGATGCTTATGCTTTCATCTCGGGAGTAATTGCAGATCAGTTCAAAACATGGAAGAGCCAGTGTGAAAACAAGAATCAGGATTAGAATTATTTATATACTTAATATAATAAGAAACTCTCTGTGAACAGAAAAAGCCAGGCTGCTCTTTTTGTAATAATCGGGTTGACAATAGTAATTGCTCTTGGTTATTTTTTCTTTAGGTCATCTAACAAAGCTGCTGATGAAATAAGCTTCTCTGGAAGCTCCAGCTTCCAGGCAACGAGGGATTCATTGTATAACTTCGCATCTGCCTGTCTCAAGGAACTATCAAGTGAGGCTATAGACCAATACGGGCTTGAAAATTCTGAGGCTAGAATAAGGAACCATATACTGGCCAACATTGACACCTGCATTGATTTCTCTATATATGAAAAACAAGGATTTGATATAGAGAAAGGGACGCCAAGAGTGGATTTTGAAGCAACTGACCACAGAGTCATCATTTCTCTTACTTATCCTATGACATTAAGCAGGGGCGGAGGAAAGTTCCAGCTTGAGGAATTCAGCTATAATATACAGAGGACTGTCTCTGCAGAGATAGTGGATGGAAAAGTGACAGAAGATTACCAGGAAGTGGCATCTGACAACAATGCTGCAATCCAGCTGTCACAAGGGACTTCTATACTGGACGATGAGGGAAATGCTGTGAAAGAAATCAGCCTTAAGATTGAAGACTCTCATTTTGAAGGCCTGCATAATGACCTAGTTGTCGGAGGAATAGTGTATAATGCTCTGCCAAATGGAGCTAAATTCAGCCAGGATTTCAATATTATCATTAATTACAACGATAAGGACATCCCTCCCGGCTATTCTGAAAATAATCTCGCAATTGCCTGGTATGATGAGGAGAATGACATCTGGAGATCAATCCCGACTGAAATCAAACCTGATATTAATACACTTGTTGGGAAGACAAATCATTTCACAAGATTCACTGTTGTTGCAGACTGCAATGCCGGCGGCAGCCAGAATGACGCCATCGCACTTGGATACATTTATAGGGAAAAACTGGTGGGATGCGAAGATTGGGAAAAGATCGGACAGCAGGAATTGCTGTCTAAGGGAGAAGTAAGCCAAAGAGACCAGACCTGTGACACAAAATCCTTTGAATGGAATGACGGCAAATTCAGGTTTGAGGACCAGCTGTTTGATTCCAAAGAAGCATGCGAAACTGCTGCAGGCAATGAAAGTTTATGCAAAGGTTATTACAGCAATCCAAATGATGTAGCCGGAAAAGGGATCTTTAAGTTCTATGTAAGCCTTGCCTCAGGAGACGCGTGCATCCCTGAAGATTTGAAAATATCTGTAGTAGACAGCAAGACAGGCAGAGAGATGTGCAGCAACGGTGTAGGATCATCATCCGGGAAACCTATTGTTGAGGTAAAGATAAGTGATGCTGTGAACATTGCAGACTGCCAGAGAGCATATTTCAGAGTTAATGGCCAAGAGACAACAAGGATATCAGCCAACAAGCTGAATGAGCTTGTTATTGAATTCACAAACAATGTACAGGACGCCTGCCTCAGTGCAAAGGCAGAGGTAAATTTTGTAGGGATAGGCATAGTGAGCAATCAGGATGAGGCTGAAGGCCAGCAAAGCAGTGATGCCACTGAAGGTGATTGCTCAGATTACGGCAGCGGAGGGACATCAATAAGTTACAGGATATCAAAAGATCCCTGCCCTGAAGAAGTGTGGACTGTCAAAGGCGCAGCAAGCTGCAAAAAAATAGGAGATAGCTGCGCTTTCACTTGTGAATGCCCTGAAGGACAAGTAATATGCAACCCGAAAGGCGAATATAATGCATACTGCACTGCCGGAGATGAAACAGATGATATCTGTCCAAAAACCGAAAGAAAAAAATTTTCTGGAGACCTTTCCGAGATGCTGTGCAGCGATGAGCCGTTCACTTTTGTTCTCTACGGAGACAGCATAACAAATGAGCATGGGGGAAGATTCGGAAATCCTCTTCAGTCTGAATTCGAGAGATACACCGCGCAGTTCGGAACGGCTGTTACTGCATATACAAAAGGATTCCCCAGAGAAGTCGCATTCCATTGCGAAGACGGACAATGCTCAAAAGAGCCACGGCATGGATTTGAGTCTGAGATAGAGCCTTATGGCAACACTGTATATGGCATGTGGTTCGGAATGAATGCCGGACCGAATTCTTTTGATAATTACCATGAGATGGCTTACTTAGGGATGTTCGACCATATGGAATCTGAGGAAATCATCCCTGTGCTATTGACGACTGTTGCTGCCTGTCCGGGCCAGTATCATGATCCCACAGGATATACCTGCCAGGGAATAGGATATACAGATTCAGGCGGACACAGGGACATGAATGAGCTGAATGACAACAATGAGGCTATCGCCAATTCAGACAGGTCGATGGCTGGCTCAAATGAAGACAGCAACGGAATCTATATCATCGACATAAGGCAGAAGATGCAGCAAAGGATAAGAGAATCAGGAAACTGCTGCGGGATCTTCTACAGCGACTCTAGCAGAGTGGATGGGATACATCCGAATGCTGATGCGCACAGGCAGATTGCTGCATGGATTGTTGACCAGTTCATAGAATGGAGAGACCAGTGTGAATAGGCAATATGTCTTTCAGCTCTCTACTTGCATTTGATGCAATCCATCTTGTTACTTTTTTCCTCTCATTTCTATAGCAAACTATTTAAAGCCAGTGTCTTCTATTAATCAGGTAAAAAAGAAGGTGTTAATTTGAGATTAACAGAACAAACGAAGTTTCTGGTATTTGTAGGTATATTCTTAATTGTATTTTCAGCTGCCTTTGCCTTTACTGACCAGGATGAGGATGAGATGGATGACCAATGGGAAGGACAGTATAACCTCAACAATAATTCTTATGCAGACAGGAACTATGATCCTGATGATGACGGCCTCAGCAATTATGCGGAATTCAAGAACAACACAAACCCGAGGAATGTAGATTCGGACGGAGACGGTTATCTTGATCTTGAAGAGATTGAAGAGGGCACTGACCCCACGGATGATGAAAGCTACCCTCAATACAGCCTGAATGATGTAGCCCTGATAACGCCTTCTTTTTCTGTTTCATCAAAAGAAATTTTCGAGCTGTCAGTAAGCACAAGCAATCAGTCATCTTTATGCAAGTACAGCTTCAGCCCCGATAATACTTTTGGAGACATTCATTCGGTGAACAATTTCTTCTCAACCTCAGACGGTTTCACACACACAATCACTGATTTTGAGATGAGCCTTCCCCAGGACAACTACCAGAGAATCGTCTATATTATATGCAATACAACAGGAGGCTATATCAATGATGAATTCCCTGAAGAGCTTACTATAAGTGTGGACAAGACAGCTCCTGTAATAGAAAGCTTCACTGTAACTCCAGAGTTTGCTACTGAGAAGATTGAAATATTCATGGATATTGTGACTGATGACGAGACAATATGCAGGTTTGATGATGACAATGTAAAATATGTGCTGATGAATTACACCTTTGACAATACAGAAGACCTTGATTTTTCTACAGAGAACACAGTCCTATTAACACAGTATACTAATCCTCCTCTTCAGGACGGAAATTCATACACTTATCATGCTAACTGCATGAATAAGGCCGAGAACTTCACAGCAGACAGCTGGAGTGTAAGCTTCAGCATAAACCTGTCAACCTCTGCAATGATAACCTCATGGGCGCCTGAAGGATATGTCCGTGATTATGCGACTCAGCTGATGGTTGAGACAAATAAGAATTCAAAATGCTCATACGGAACTAATTATGAAAATCAATTTGATGATATCTACAAAAAAATCCATTCAATCACTATGAACCTGAGCGAGAAAAATTATTCCTATCCTGTTGCCTGCGAATTTGAGTTTTCTCCGAATGTTGCATACATGACAATCGAGTTCACTGTTGACAGGACCTCTCCTTCAGAAACCAGAATAATCACGTTGAATGAGAGCTGCAGCAACACGAATATAAATGCAAACTTCACAGCAGAAGACAGCTCAGGAATCTATGGATATTATTACAAAGTAACAGATTCAATGAGCAGGACGCTGGCAGATGACACGTTCACATCTACTGGTGTAGTCACAATAACCGGCCTTAATCTTTCCAGAAACAGCAACTATTACCTTGAAGCATTTGCATCTGACATGGCAGGGAACAACGGGACTATGGCAATGAAACGCATCAACATACTTCATGAGACTGATGACAAGTGCAGGGTCAATGAGCCGCCTTATCTAAATATCACACCTAATCCAAGCGACACAGGGACATCAATAAGCCTTGACTGCATTGATGACTGGAATGAATGCAGCGAAATCTATTATTTTCTTTCAGAAAGCACCTGCAGCATCTGCACGAACTGTTCATATAAGCTTTATTTATCGCCGATTCAGATTGATCATGATGTCACTCTATGCTACAATATATCAGATGGAACCACTGTTGTCACAGATTCTGAGCTGCTAGTAAATAGTATATGCACAAACAGCAAAGGAGATTGCTGCCTGGAAAAGGATGATTATATCTGCGATCCGGACTGCACTGCCTCCGAAGATATTGACTGCACTGAAGAAAGGTATGATGGAGACGGAGACCTTATCCCTGATAAATGGGAAGTGGAGCATAATCTCGACCCTACTTCAAGTATAGACGGGGACCTTGACAATGACAAGGACGGGCTGAACAACAGGGAAGAGCATAGGGCAGGCTCGGACCCTAACAAAAAAGATACAGACGGAGACGGCTATCTTGATAAAGAAGAAGTCGAATCAGGGAGCGACCCTGATGATTCAAGAGACTATCCTGATGAAGGTGACATGGACGGGGACGGCATGACTGAGCGTGAAGAAAGGGAATGCGGCCTTGACAGGACTGAAGCAGATGCCCTTCCTGACAATGATAATGACGGCCTGACAAACAAAGAAGAATGCCTCGGATTAAGAAACAACGGTGTATCTACAGACCCTAATGATCCTGACTCTGATAATGACGGCGTCAATGACTATGATGAGATAAAGAAAGGCACAGACCCTAATGACTCTTCGCATTTCCCCAAGTCTTATCTCATCAACGGGTTGCTTTTCATAACAGGTGTAATCTCTCTGGCAGCAGGGATATTGATATTCTCAAAAGAAAAACCTCAGGTGACTGAGATTAAAGCTGACATCTCAGAACAGATGGTTGATTTCGAAAAAGCGCAGAAAGAGCTGGGACAACAGCCTGCGCCTGCGCAGGAATACACACCCAGAAGAAATATTGAATTCAGAAAAGATGAGAATCTTGATGAAGAGATCAGGCAGAGAAGAGAGCGGCTTAAACTAAAAAAACTGGACTCGATATTTGATGAATTTGCAGAAGAAAAAAAAGAGCCAATCATTCCTTCTCAAAAAACACCAGAACCCATGACCGGCTCAGTATTCTCAAGGCTTGACAGGCTGAAGAAATCAAATGCCTTCAGCAGGCTTGATGAAGTCAACAAAAGTGAAGAGAAAAAATTAAAAAGACTCACTAATACAGAAGAAGCAAAGCTTGATAAACTTATCAAGAGAGGAAAAAAACATGAAGAAGAATAAGGCGCAGATATCAGCACAGGTGTTCATCTACATATTAGCAGCAGTCATTGTCGGTGTAATATTATTAGTGGGTTACAGGGCGATCAGCACAATAATGAGTTTTTCAGAAAGCTCAAATATTGATTCATTCAAATCAAGTTTCGAGAATATTGTTGAGGTAAAATCAAGAGAATCAGGGTCTGTAAAGATTGAGGAATTCAAATTATCTGAAAAATATGATGCAATATGCTTTGTTGATTCACAGAACGATGCAGGAAAATTTGACATAAGTCTTGATGCCATTGAAAACGCCATGATCAGGAACAGCGTATCGAGCAACATCCAGAAAAATGTATTTTTTATGGATGAAAACTCAATAATGGACTCATTTTACGTAGATGACCTTGATGTTGAAGGAGATTATTTGTGCGCTGAGAATTCGGGCATTGTAAAGCTGAGATTCAAAGGCGGCGGAAAAAAAGCAATACTTTCGCTGGCTTAGCCCCACTTGACTGAGAAATACAATGAACAAAAAAGGTGTTATTGAAATCCAATCAAGCCTTTAGAAAAGCCTTGAGGGAAACAGGTGCAGCATTAAATGCTACGCATTTAAGCCACACTTGACTGAAAAATACAATGAACAAAAAAGGCGTTATTGAAATCCAATTTAACTGGATTTATGTGGCAATAGTGGGAGCTATAATCCTTGGGATGTTTGTGGCCATAGCTAACGGGATAAGGCAGAATTCCAGGACACAACTAGAAAGCGACGCTATCAATTATTTTGACGAGATTTTTGTTAGTATGCAGGGAAGCGAGAACACTGAATTATCAATAATGCTTCCGGGATTAGACATAAAGGTTGATACGGACCGTGAAAACTGCAATTTTTATACTATTGAAAATTCAAAACTTGGCGGAAGGTCCACTGAATATGTCCCTATATTCAGCCCTGATGTTATAAAGAAAAGCGTGCTCAGCTATTCTCTAAGATGGGATGTCCCTTTTACAGCAAATTATTTCCTTTATCTTTCAAGCCCTGATCTTGCTCATGTGTTTATTGGAGGGGCTGAACTTAATGAGCTCAGGGATGAGCTTCCCAATCATCTGTCAAAATTTCCAAAAGAGCAGTCAGATTCTTTCAAGTCTGGAGATTTCAAAAACCAGAATTATTACAAAATCAGATTCATCACAATCAACAAAGACCCTTCTTCGTTTGGATTGCATAGTTCAGTCAAAAAGATGAAAGATGACCAGGTCTCTGCAATCAATATTAAGCCTGATGAAAACAGTATTGAATTTTACCAAAAGAAAAAAGACAAGCTGGAATACAAGGGAACTACATATTATACTGATATGGCAACTATGATGGCAGCACTGTATTCAGAAAACATTGACAGCTATGAATGCAACATGGGAAAAGCCCTTGAGAGAATGAACAGGATAGCTGCTATGCTCAATAAAAGGAACAGCCTCCTGATGACATCTTTATCTGCCTCCTGTTCAAAGCTTCCTTACTACACACAGGCGCAGAGCCAGCTAAGCCGCCTTGAAAAAATAGACAAGATTACAAAAGACTCTTTTGAAGAACTCAAAACAATAGAAGAGTCATTATACAATGCAAATGAGGAGATTAATGACCAGTCGTGCCCCACAATTTATTAGGACAAAAAAATGAAAACAATTTCAAAAAAGAATAAAAAAGCCCAGCTCCAGATAATGGAGAATGTATTTGTACTGATAATTATCTTCATAATACTGATAATCGCTTTTGTGTTTGCCATAGGGATGCAAAGATCCGCCCAAAAAGATAAGCTGGATGAGCTAAGAGAGATAGAGCTTATCAAAAAATCCCAGATCCTGAATTTCTTTCCAGAGCTGCAGTGCTCTGACAACAATAACCTTGAGCCGGATTGCTATGATATCTATAAGATAATGTCTTTCAAGGAAAAGATGGAAGAAGATGACGCTTTCCTAAGATACTATAAATTCCTGTTCGGAAATATCAAGATTACTATTCACAGGTATGATCCCAGCCCAAATACCCAGAACTGGTTTGATCCGGTATTGCTTTTTGATAATCCTAAATCAGAGGATTTAGGGATAAAGATTGTACGTTTCCCCATACTTCTCAGGAATGTTATTGAAGAAAAGGATTATTTTGGTGTGATAGAGGTCGGTGTTTACGAATGAGATTACTAAAAAAAAGAAAAGCCCAGACTGAAGTACTTGGAGTTGCAATAATTGTCATAATGCTCGTAATAGGTGGAGTCATCATGATCAGGGCAAGGCTGAATAAGGCGGATGAGACGCAACTTGATTCATATGAAGACCCTGAGCTGGCGCAGAGCTTCCTGAATGTGATGATGAAGACAAAGACAGACATAAACCTTATTGTCCAGGACATAATCCAGGAGTGTTATGCAGACAGGATGGATATCTGCAGGACAGGAAACACTGCAGATTGCTGCGACTATGCTTATCTTGTGATGAAGAATTCTCTTCAGGAGACCCTGGGAGAATGGTCAAAGAACTACCAACTCACAGTTAGGAAAGGCGGAGAGACAAAAGGCAAGATCCAGGACATTTCAGTAAATTGCGATGAGAACTCAGAGCAGGGGCAGCCAGGGACATACGGCATTCCATTTTCGCCGTCTACAATAATTGTTACATTGAGGATATGCAAGGATTGAGGCAGAAAATAGTAAGATGTTCCTTCAAAACTCCATATCCAGCTCTGTCTGCGCATCTAAATAATCTCCGCCGTCTATCTTGACAGGACCGGCATTCTTCTTGTACTTGAAAGTCTTGACTTTTTTCTCTTTAACCATGCCCATCGCTAATTCGTCAAGCTGGTCATCTGTTATTTTCCTCAGGTCATCAAAGCTCTTGATGTCAAAGGCCCTCATGGCTTTCCTCAAAAGCTCATCCTCGCTATGCCTGACTTCCTTGAAAACAGTATGCTTGGCAATGCACTTGTTGCATACATTGCTCCTGCCTATGAAATATAGGAAAGTGAATTCTTTGTTGCAGATATCGCATTTCATAATTTTCTGAGAAAGAAATATGATATTAATATAGGTTGCGATTTTGCTAGTTTGTGTCACAATTCACACCTCCTTTGATAAATCCAGTTCAATGTCATAATATTTCTCATAATTTCCT
>JAFGSP010000053.1 GCA_016934775.1 Candidatus Woesearchaeota archaeon
AGGAAATTATGAGAAATATTATGACATTGAACTGGATTTATCAAAGGAGGTGTGAATTGTGACACAAACTAAAATTATACAAACTTTTATAAATAAGAGTCCCCTATGTCTCCTGTTATGCTAATAGATTGGTTCAACAATGTCGATGAATTCATTCTGTTTCTTCTAGATGTCAAAACGACGACGTGCTAGGCTTTTCATTGGCAACATATTTAAATTCTATATTATAATCAAATGAAAATAACAGGTGATGATGATGGCAAATGCAAAAAATATTATCAGGATCGAGCTTCCCGATGGTTCAGCAAAAGAATACCCTAAAGGCGTCTCAGGCTATGAGATTGCAGAGAGCATAGGCGAGAGGCTTGCAAAGGCAGCCTTTGCGATTGAGGTAGATGGCAGCATAAAAGACCTGCATGCTCCGATTGATTCAGATGCAAGAATCAGGATTATCACATACAGGGATGATGAGGGCAAGGAGATATTCAAGCACAGCGCTTCCCATATAATGGCTGATGCTGTCCTTAAAGTTTTTCCCAAAGCAAAGCTTACTATCGGTCCTGCTATCAAAGACGGTTTTTATTATGATTTTGACATAGATAGGCCTTTTTCGGAGTCTGATATTGCCAAGATAGAGAAAGAGATGGATAAGATTGTGGCAGCTGACCATAAGTTTATCAGATTAGAGCCGAAGACAAAGGCAGAGGCAAAAGCCCATCTTAAGAAGCATCATCCTGATAACGAGTATAAGCTTGAGCTTATGGATGAGCTTGGGGATGATAAGGCCAGTTTTTACCAGCATGATAAGTTTGTAGACTTGTGCAGGGGCCCGCACCTTCCGAGCACAGGCAAGGTCAAGGCATTTAAGCTGACAAAGATCGCTGGCGCATACTGGAGAGGAGATGCAAAGAACAAGCAGCTACAAAGAATATACGGAGTTGCTTTTCCAGATAAGAAAGAGCTTGACCAATATCTTCATCTGTTAAGAGAGGCTGAAAAGAGGGACCATAGAAAGATTGGAAAAGAGCTTGAACTGTTCAGCATACATGATGAGGGCCCTGGATTTCCGTTCATGCTTCCAAAAGGAGTCGTACTCAAGGAAGAATTAATCAAATATTGGAAAGAACTTCACAGGAAGAAGAACTACGAGCTTATCGAGACACCAATTCTTCTAAACAGGAAACTATGGGAGACTTCAAAACACTGGTTCAATTACAAAGAGAACATGTACACTCTGAAGATAGACAACGAGGATTTTGCAGTCAAGCCTATGAACTGCCCAGGCGGCATGCTTGTGTATAATGAAAAAGTGCATTCCTATAAGGAGTTCCCCTTGAGAGTTGGTGAGCTCGGGATAGTGCATAGGCATGAGCTTTCAGGCACACTTTCAGGATTGTTCAGGGTAAGAGTCTTTACCCAGGACGATGCGCACCATTTCATGACAGAAGCCCAGATGAAGTCTGAGGTGAATTTCCTGATTGACCTATACAAAGAAGTGTACGGCAAGTTTGGGTTTGATTATAAGGTTGAGCTGTCCACAAGGCCTGAGAAATCCATAGGAACAGATGAGCAGTGGGAATTCCTTACAAATACTTTGAGAGAAGTCATGGAAGACAGAGGGATGGAGTTTAAGATAAATGAGGGTGACGGCGCTTTTTACGGCCCAAAGATTGATTTTCATCTTTCAGACTGTCTGGGAAGGACATGGCAGTGCGGCACAATACAGCTTGATATGGCGCAGCCAGAGAACTTTGACCTCACTTATATGGGTGAGGACGGCACAAGGAACCACAGGCCTGTCATGCTGCACAGGGTTGTCTATGGGAGCATAGAGAGGTTCATGGGCATACTGATAGAGCATTTTGCAGGAAAATTCCCGTTATGGCTTAGCCCGGTTCAGGTGATACTTATGACTGTGGCCAACCGGTTTGACAGCTATGCTGATAAGATATATGATAAGTTCTTTGAGGCAGGCATAAGAGTAGAAAGAGACTACAGGGCAGAGAGCATAGGCAAGAAAGTCAGGGAAGCACAGCTACAAAAAATACCTATAATGCTGACAATAGGCGAAAAAGAAGAGAAATACGGCACTGTGGCTGTAAGAACCTTAGACGGGCAGATCAAGTTCGGAGTAAAGCCGGATGACCTATTGAAGCTCATGAAGAAGAATGTTGAAAGTAGAGACCTTAATTTTCGTATCTAAAATACGAGAGACAGTATATCTTAATCAACCTGATGGATTTGATCAGGCCGCATCTGCTTTGGTGAGCTTAGTCCAGAAAAGCCAGAGACAAAATAATGACAGAATGATTCTTGTGGTTCCGCAAGAGAGTGCTCCCGCAGTAGCTTTACGTTTCAAGAAGGCAGGATATTCAAATATAGAACAATATGTACTTTCCTGATTTCTACTATAACTTCAGTTCATCATCCTGCACATATTCCAAATTGTGCTTCAGCGCAAGATACGCTTTTTCCAGCTCTTTCCCGAGATAAGCTGCATGCTCCATCCTTGAGATAAGGCCTTTCTTAATAGCAGTATAATATATCTCCTGAGGCATCTCGCCGGTTATAACTGTCTCAATAATATTGTCTTTTTTGCAGAACCCCAGCTCTATAAGCTTTTTTTCTTTGTTCACCCGTATGGGAAAATATCCTTTTGGATCCTGCGCCCAGTCTTTGTATTTATGGAAGCTGCCTTCTATGTATTCAGCATCTTCAGAAATCTGGGGCTTTTGGCTATTCGGGTGCATTTATATAAGGTAGTGTGCTTTTGTTTATAAATCTTATAGGAAAGCCAAAGCTTTCCTAATAAGCAAGCTACCAGTGCTAGCTTGCTATATACTGATTGCATAGTTTCTAACAAATGCTACAATTACTAGATTAAGGAAAAATATTTAAATAACAATATACTTTCTTGTATATTATTCGGGGGTAATAACTATGGTTATTTTGTATGACAGGTTTAATCTTCCTGATGATATTTATGAGGTCATTTTTGCCACAAAGCAGCAGGAGATTGTAGCCAAGCTTCTTATTAATTATATGAAACAGGAAGGCGGTGAGATAGGCAAGACAGAGATGTCAGTATTTGCCACCAACCTCCATGAAGGCGAGCTTATCGGTGAGATTGACGAGCCGCCATATGTCGGGAAGAAAGTCAAGATTTCATATAATAAGCGCCAGTTCTATGACCGTATCCTGACACCTATGAAGAGCATGGGTCTTGTCGACTACGACTTATACAACAAGAAGTACAGGATCTCTGATAAATTCAACAAGGACATGATGCGCATCGGCCTGATGTGGCTGCAGGAATACCAGAAGCCCGCTTATTCTTTTGAGGATAAGAAGAAAAAGAACTAGAATATCTTTTTCCTTTTGCTCTTTTTTGCTTTCCTTATCTTGCTTATCATTATCAATATGAGCAGCCCGATTATGAAATAAAGGATCAATATCAGGATCCAGCTGAACTTAAATGAAGAATCCCCTTTTATTATCTTAAATACTTTGCTCTGCTCATCAAAGGTTA
>JAFGSP010000054.1 GCA_016934775.1 Candidatus Woesearchaeota archaeon
CATAATACCGTTTGGGTTTGGGCTTCATGTTCTCCCTTTCAACGTCTTTTATGGCCTTCTCCACGTCTTCAAGCTTCCAGTGGGAAAGCTCCTCTACCAGGGCATCAGGATCGTTCTTAAGGACATTCATCGCATATCTTACATATTTCTTGACTTCCACAAGGCTTGGGATGTTTTTTTCCCTTATTTCATTCATCTGTTTCTCAACATCTTCCATGATCATCACCTATATATTCCAATATCCTGTGGATATAAAAAGGTTGTGGAAGTACGTCAAAATATTGCAATCAATGCATCACTCTGAAATAGCAAATGTTTAAATATACGAAATACCAATGCAGCTTTATTAGATTATAACAAGGGAGGTTGAAAAGAATGGAGGATACAATAGAAGGGTTAATAAAAGCAAACCCGGGAATTCTTTCTGTAGATGTGATTAGTGACTTAAGTAAAACTGTTGTAGGTAATGATAAATTCTCTCGGGCCTATGAATTAGAGATTGATGATTCATCCCATTTAAGAACAGGAATCTACCTGTATAAAAAAAAGTTATTCGGAAAAGATCTTCTATGGAGTCTGTCTTACCAAGGGGGTTTCTGCTCTATAAAAGAGGTTACTGAAGATCCCTGCATGCACGCAATATACGACTCAGCAGCTCTATATGTCGCTCAACATAATAAGGGTCCTGCTTAATTTTTTTAGATTATTTTAATATTCTCAAAAGATTTAAATATCTCATCACACATGATATTCTGCAATGGCAACACTTCTAAATGAGACAATAATCAATGCTGTGCCTGTGCTGATGCCGATCTTTGACAGCCTCCATGCACTGATCCAGTCTCTGCAATGGCTCGTCGGCGGGATGTTCGGACTCTACCTCATCCTTGTTTTTCTCAGATGGAGAGAGTCCAGGATGGTGTCAAGTATCCTAAAGGAAATAAGAGACGACATCAGGGAATTATCCAGGGACATTAGGGCAGTCAATGAAAGAGTTAATAAGATAGAAAAGAAATCAAAATCTAGATAGATTCTTCTGATATGACTGAATTGACATGCTTAATTACTTTTAATATCTCTATAGTCTTATCGACTTCTTCTTCATTGTCTGCTTTTATAGTCAGAGAAATCAATATGTTCTTTTTATGAGGTTTTAGGTTGATGGAAAGCACGCTAATCTTGTACTCCATAAGTGTATTCAATATGTCCTCAACCATGCCCAATTTATCCTCAACATAGACATTCAGTGTCCTTATGTGCTGCTCTGGAACATTCCAGGAAACCTTTACTTTTTTTGATTTTGGAAGTGTGTAGATATTAGGGCAGCTTTTCTTATGCACTGTAATCGTGCCGTCTTTCATCCTGAATGCTATAATCGGCTCATTGAAACCAGGATTGCAGCATTTGGATATCTTGAGCTGGGCCTTTTTTCCTTCATAAGAAAGGTATTTCACAAGATTAATCTGGACCGGCTCCTTCTTCCTTACCTGCTTAGGGTCTCTCTCTATATCTATTTCAAGGGCAGACCTTATCCTCTGCTTGGCCTTGTTTGTTACTGCAAAACTCAGCCAGTTCCTTGAGGGCTTTGCATTTGGCTGGGTAATTATATAGACAACATCTCCTGATTTCAGCTGATAATCAAGAGACACCAGCTTCCTGTTGACCTGGGCCTTTGTGCACGCATCTCCTATTCTTGAATGGATCTCATACGCAAAATCCACTGGCGTGGCCCTTTCAGGCAATATTATAGGATCACCTTTAGGGGTAAATACCACAATCTCATCCTGAAACAAGTCAACTTTCAGGCTCTCAAGAAAATCAGGAGCTTTCCTTTTCCAGTCAAGGACCTGCTCCAGCCATGATATCCTCTTATCAAACTCCTTGTCCCTGTCCGTGCCTTTATAGCGCCAGTGGGCTGCAACACCATACTTAGCCACATAATGCATCTCTACTGTCCTTATCTGCACTTCGAGCACAACATCAAATGGCGTCACAACATCAGTATGGAGTGATTGGTAACCGTTTGATTTAGGGACAGCGATATAATCCTTGAACCTGCCTGGAATGGGCTTCCAGAGCTGATGGATCTCAGCCAGGACCTTGTAGCAGTCAGGAATTGTATTAACGATTATCCTTATGGCAATAAGGTCATATATTTCTTCAAAGCTCTTTTTCTCAAGTATCATCTTCTTATAGATGCTGTAGAAATACTTGGCTCTGCCTGATACCTCCATAATTTCCATCTTAGCCTCTTTCAGCTTATCATTCACTATATTCATGATCATGTCTGCTTTCTTTTCCCTTGTGGCTCTTTTTTCATTTATCTTTTTCTTTATATACTGGTAGATATCGGGCTTGAGATACCTCAAGGAAAGGTCTTCCAGCTCGCCCTTAAGCTGATACAGCCCCAGTTTGTGGGCAATGGGAGCATAGATTTCCATTGTCTCTTTGGCTATCCTCTTCTGCTTATCAGGCCTCATGTATTTTAGAGTCCTCATATTATGCAGCCTGTCTGCCAGCTTAATCAGGATGACCCTGACATCTTTTGTTGTTGCCAATAAAATCTTTCGCCAATTTTCTGCTGTATAGTCTTCAGGCGAATCAAAGACCACTTTGCTAGTCTTTGTCTCGCCTTCCACAAGCCCTGCAATCTCATCTCCGAATCTGGATTTTATATCATTAAGATTAAACTCAGTCTCTTCAACTGTATCATGCAGCAATGCAGCGCATACTGTAGCAACATCAGGCCTGAACTCAAGAAGTATCTTAAGGACTTCGATAGGATGCACAACATAATCTTCTCCAGATGCCCTCTTTTGGCCTTTGTGGGCTGTTTTAGAGAACTCATAAGCTTTTTTGATCAGGTCAAAGTCTGCATTGGAGTCATATTTCTTCACTTCTTTGAGAATATGCTGTAGGTCTTGGTCCATGGAATTATAAAAAGCAATGATAATATTAAAATCTTTTCTATACAGCATCAGCAAAACTCTTAAATACCCATACACTTTCAGGATTTATATGGAAACAATCATCCTTTCACTGGGCGGCTCGATAATATGCCCTGACAAGCCGGATTATTTCTTCCTCAAGGATTTCAAGAACTTTGTCATCTCCGGCCTGGACAGGTACAGGTTCATCATTGTCTGCGGGGGAGGAAAGACAAACAGCTATTATAATGAGGCCGCTGCCAGAGTAAGTAATATAAAAAAAGAAGACCTTGACTGGATAGGGATCATGGCCACAAGACTGAATGCCGAGCTGGTAAGATCTATATTCGGAGAGCTTGCCTATGAAAAAGTAATCCATGGCCCTGAAAAAGAAATTAAGACAGACAGGAAGATAATCCTGGCCTCAGGGTGGAAACCAGGCAGATCTACAGATTATGTGGCTGTGCTGCTTGCAAAGCAGCTCAAGGTCAAGGTTGTGGTAAATATGACCAACATATCATATATCTATACCAAAGACCCGAAAAAACACCCTGATGCTGAAAAGCTTTTTGAAGTGTCATGGAAAGACTACAGGAAGATTGTGGGCAATAGATGGTCTCCAAGGATGAATTCTCCTTTTGACCCTGTAGCAAGCAGAGAAGCGCAGAAGATGAAGCTTGAGGTGGCTGTATTAAATGGCACTGACCTGAAAAACGTAGAGGCTTATCTTTCAGGGAATCTCTTTAAAGGGACCATCATAAAATGAACCTGCCCCTAGGACATCAATATATAATAACAATAGAAAATTTAATAAATCAGTATGCCCTTTGTTATTGTATCCCGGGTGGTTAATGTGAATAAGACGCTCTTCATTTCGATATTGGTCAGCATTCTTCTTGTGATGCCTGCATTTGCTGCACTGGATGTGCAAAGCGAGGTTGTTGAAGGAGATATCTTCCTTGATGAGCAGGCAATATATAATATAAAGCTCAGCAATCCTGACCCTGTTTCTAAGGTTATACAGATATATCCTGATGATGTTGCCTGGTATGTACAGCTTGAGCCATCAATAACAAAGATTCCCGGAAATTCATCTATTGATACTGTATTATACCTTATACCTAATGCCTGGGCCAACACAGGAGCGAAGATGGTAAGGGTATTTGTTGGCTCATCAACAACAGGAGAACAATACATACTGCAGCTGCCTGTATATGTTAAATCATTTGATTCGCCTCAAAAGGATTACAGCCCCTCTGTCGAACTGACTGTTGATTTCTCAGAAGATGCAGATCCCAGGGAATCCCTTGATGCTGTTGTCTATCTTAGGAACAGGAACAAACTAGATATAAAGGAGATGAAGCTTGTTGTCGAGAGCGAAATGTTCAGGAAAGAGAACATCCTGCCGCTGGGGCCGCAGGCAGAGACAAGAGAAAGATTTTCGTTCAGCGTTGATCCCCTTACACCGCCCGGAGACCATAGGCTTGATGTCTTTGTCATCGTGAACAACAAGACAGTAAGCCAGGAAAGGATCAATTTCAAGATAATACCTTATGCAGAATTTGTAGCAAAGAAAGATACTGTTGATGAAGTCTTCAAAAGGAGCAGCGAGTATGTTGTGACAAACAAAGGCAATGTTGAACTTACAGATAATTTCAGGGTTGAGACATCATTCCTGAAAAAAATTCTTACAAGGACCATACCCTGGGCAGACAGGGTAAGCGTAACAAAAGGGGGGTATTTTGAATGGGAACTCACTCTTCAGCCTGGTGAAGAGACAACAATATTAGTGATAGAGAACTTCAGGCCGATTATCTATTTCCTACTATTTGTGACGATGAGTGCTGTGCTTTATTTCATATACAGGAGCCCTGTTGTTGCAAGGAAAGACGCTATTGTAACTGGTTCTTCTGCAGAAGGCATATCTGAGATGAAGGTCCTGATACATATCAGGAACAGGAGCCAGGATCTCATCGAGAATATCGTTGTATCAGACATGATCCCAAGCCTGGCAAGCCTTGTCAAGGAAGCTAAACTGGGGACTATTTCGCCTTCTAAGATAATCAGGCACGCAAAGAAAGGCACAATAATAAAATGGGAGCTTGACGCTCTCGAGCCCTTTGAAGAGCGCATCATATCTTACAGGCTGAAATCAAAGATCACCATTGTCGGCGGATTCACTCTGCCGCAGACAAAAGTCAAGTTCAACACCAACAAAGACAGGGAAAGGATCACCTTCTCAAACAAGAGCCAGGTCAGCCTGGGACTTTAGTAGGTGTAATAAGAACAGATTTTGATGGATTCTAAATAATTAAGCAGTAGGCACGCCTATGAATATATTATCCTTATCCCTGATCAATTTCACTTTAATGCTTCCTGTTTCCCTTCTGCAGTTTATCACTGTCACTGCTCTTTCCCGGGCGGCTGCAATCATTGAATTCTTCATCCTGGATTTCGCCTTTATTTCCACCTGAATTGTTTCTCCTTTCCTAAATGGCTTGGGAAGCGCCTCATCCGGCAGTATCTTAAGCTCACCATCAAGCGTGGTCAAATCAATATCAAGCTTCTCTTCGAGTTCATTGATTTTCTTGAAAAATAATTTCATAGGGATAGGGTTCACCGGCTTTTTTTCGAACTTATACTCAAGGAAGTTCTGGACACCTATTTTTGCACCAATCTCCTTTGCATAAATTATCACATCTTCAATATCTTTATCATTTATGCCCGGCACCCAGACAGGAACCAGGAGCAGATGCGCCTTTTCTGAAACAAACTTGCAGATTTCCATGATTCTTTTCAGGGGATATTTAGATTGTGAAAGCCTGTCTGCCATCTCCTGGCTGGTTGTGTGCAAGGAGATATGAAAATGAGTAAGGCCTGATTTGATAAGCTTTTCTGCCCTGTTCTTTGTAATCAGGGTGCCGTTTGTGACCATCGAGATAGCGCTCACTTTTTTTATTTTTCTAAGCTCTTTCACAAGGAATTCAAGGTTTGAATACAGTCCGGGGTCTCCCTGGCTGCCTATATGAATGTTGACCCTGTTTTTCTTTATATCTATGACCTTTTTCAGTTCCTCCACTAGATACTCCGGCTCAACAACTATATCTGAAATCCTCTTTGAATGGTCTACTGAACAAAAGATGCAGTCTATGTTGCAGGTCGTGAGCGGCTTGATTTCTATTGTGTTAGTCCCTCTATCTATTATCCCAAACTCATTGCTGCCTATCAGAGGTATGCCTGAGTTCCTGTGGATATACAGGGCCGGCTTTCCGTTCAGGCTGCTCCTGAGGCTCTCAAATCCCTTGCTCAGCAGGTAAGTAAATTTCTGCTGCAGGTTCTCATTTTTTTTTCCAGAACTAAACTCAATAGATTTTTTTGTTATTGCATACTTCCCGAGCTTGCAGAGCTCACTTTTTTCTAAATAGAAGCAATAGATATCCATAAAAGATACCCTGATCCTGCTTTCTTCATCTGAAAACCTAAGATCCCTGAACTTCAACGTGGCCATACATACTAGATTAGGTGATGATTAAATAAGTTTATTGGTTTTTTATCAGATTCAGGAAAAAATCAAGAACAAAGAACAAGAAAAAATAAAAAAAAGAAATAAATTAATTTCTTTCTTATACAGTGTTAAACTGTACGTCAGACATGTCTGCTACAACAAGTTCGACTTCTTCGCCTAGTGCATCAAAGTCAGACGCGTATGCGCCGTTCCTCTGAGATAGGACCTGAGAAGCTCTCACTGTGTCTTCAGCCAGAGATCCTGCGACAAGCAGTGCTGCTTTGCCATTTCTATCATAGCTCTTCAGCATAGCTTTTCCGTCCTCAAAGCCTTCTGCACAGTTGTCTGGGCTGCCCATAAGTGCAAATGCAATGTTGTTAGCACATGGACCACCGACGACAATCATGTTCTTAGACATGCTCGCGGCTGTTGTATCAAGCACTGCTAGACCGACTCCGAATGGATTGACTGCGACTCCAGCTGTACCTGCTGTTGAGGTAATAGCTTTTGAGCCTTCTGGAGCGATGAATACATTTGCGTATACATCTGATTCAGGATATACGATACTCATACTCCTGTCTTCTTTGTCGTCATGCTCGAACAAGACACCTTTTACTGACACGTAGTGAAGTACGTCGCTGTCATCATATTCAGCATCGACTCCGCTAGCAACAAAAGCATCCCCTGTGGATACTGATGGTGCACCTACGTCAAGCTCTTCATCGCTTGAATCATAGATGAAGTCAACTCTGAATACATCAGCAGCTGTCTGCACATCTGAATCTGCAAGAGGTGATGTCAATGTGACTGTCACGTTTGCGCCTGATTCAGCAACTGCAACCTGCATTCCGTACTCTGTCTCTGCTGTGTTTCCTGAAGCTGTGAAGTTCAATACATTAGAGGTTTCATCAAATCCTAATGTCACTGAACCTAGGCTTCCCAAGGTCAAGGCTTCCTGTGCTGATCCATCTGTTGTTGACAAAGCGCTTGATGTCAATGTGCCGCCCTCTGTCAAGTCATCGAATTCGAATTTGTCTGTTTCATCATCGAAATCGACGAACTCCAGCACGTGCACTTCTCCTCCTGTAAGGACTACCCACAGCTTGACATCGTCCACAGTGTCTGTGTCAACGTCGCCTGAAGCTGCCAATAACAGGCCTGTGTCTCCGTCACCAAGCTTGACATTGTTGCTTCCGTCCAGATAAACTGGAACAACAACTTCGTCTCCTTTGGTGTTTGTAAACTTAAGCTCACCGTCATTGTTTCCGCCGTTCAGTTCAAGGGCTTCTGTCTTCTCAGTAACTCCTTCGAAAAGTATCTCAAAGTTTCCGAAAATAGGATCTACCCATCTCTCTTCAGCCATCTTGTACTGAGCTGGGCCGTATTCCTCGTCTGGGAAGTCTCTGTCATCCATGACATAGACAATTGTAAACCCATCGAATGATCCTGCTGTAACGTTACCAGTCAGAGTCACGGTTGAACCTTTTAATTCAACGCCGTTCATCTCAACTTCCTGGCCGTCTACAAGCTTAAGCTCCTGGGCTCCGATGTTGATCTCACATGCGTCTACTGCAGCGCCGTGACCTGCAAAGGCTGTTGTAACGCCTATTGTAAGCCCGTCAATCGTTTCTGTGTCACCTACATCAATAGGAACCTGCTGCCCGTTCACCATAACTGAACAGACATCTTCGTTCTCGTTGACACCGATCACAGTAACTGTGTCGTCTCCGATAACGATTGGCTCGTCTGCCTGGACATATCTTGTTGTTTTTCCTGCCTGCAGGACAAGCTCTGTCCATGCCCCTGTTACTGAGTTTGACTTAATATCTGTCACTGTGTAGGTATTTCCCTGGATCTCCAAGGTCTCTGTTTCAAGCTCTGTCACAGCATCGTATGACACTCCACCGCTCTTTGCGGCGAATGCATATGAGTAAACCTGTACGTTATCAGGGAAGTACAAAAAGTTACCTCCGTCAAACTGTGTCTCGTCAACCTCTCCAGGTGATGCATACACAAAGCTGCCTGCACTAGTTGAAAATGTCAGTGTCTGCTCATAATCTGCGTCAACATACTCGACATCTTCCAGCATATCCATATCAGCGTCATCATACACTGACTGAATGGCTGAAATGTTGTCGCCATAGTTGAACTTATCTCCTGACTTCTCAACCTTAAGTCCTTCAGGGACCGTAGGGTCTATTGTCACTCCTTCTGCTTCCACGGCTGTCACTGCCTCTGCCTGCAATGCTGCTGCAATATCCACTGCTCCAAGCAGGTCTGCTGCATTAGCTGCGGCACCGACAACAATAACCGTGTTGTCCAATACACCATCATCTAGGTATGGTGCTGGATAGTCTGCCAGATCATACGATGCAGCAAGTGCTCCTGCGAGCGTTGCTCCGAGCATCAATGCTCCTGTCGTAATGGCAGCTATTCTTTTTGGCCATTTCATTTAGTCAACACCTCCGTGTTGTATTTTTTGGTTATCATAATTGTTTTCCCTCGTTTCTCTTCGCAATAAACACTGTCCTCTCTATAAATCCATTTATTTAGTGTTCTGAGTGTTGACCTTCCTTTATAAAGTTTTCGCAAAAGAACTTATTATAAGGTGGAGAACTTTGAGTTCAGTGTCTGAAACCCTCAAAATCAAAGGTTTAAGACAGTCATGACCACCAAGTGAATAAAAAATCATTTAGTTGAGTGTTTATAAAGATATGCATAACCTTTATAAAGCCCCGAAAGCTATTCTTTCTGCATTTCAAATAGCTTCTCGTTGATTTCCTTGAGATACGATTCAAGAGTGTCTTCTGAGAATAATCCTTTCCTGTTTCCCTGGATCAAAGCCAGTTTCTGGGCATTCAATATAGATGACTCCACTTCTTTGAGTTGTTCTGCCTCTATATGGGGGTTTTTCCTGAGCATTTCAGTAATCTTTTTCTCTGCAGAAAGCTTCTTGCCAGAATATTCTTTTCTAAGCTCATTATATATCTTCGCTGATACGATTTTCGAGTCTTTCATCCTTTTGAGTTCCTTCTCAGAAACCTCATACATGATCAGTTTTGCTACTTCTGTCTCGTATTCGTGGCTTTTTTTCTTTTTCTTACTGAGGTTGAGCCAAGTCAGAAGAGGAGCCATAGTCACTCCCTGAAAAACAAGTGATAAGAAAACTGTCCCGAAAACAGTTGTCAGGAGAAACGGCCTCCAATAATCAAGGATCTGGCTTTGGCCGAAAGGCAGGCTCAGGGCCAACACCATTGACAATCCTCCGTGCAGCCCTCCCCAGACAATGACGTGCTGCCAGTTGAAAGGTATGTGCTCATCAACCCCAGAGATTATTTTCGAATCATCTATCTTGTTGATAGCCAGCGACAGGATATAGACTGCAACCGCCCTTCCGATTATAATTGAAGCAAAAGCCATAGCCACCGGATAAATGTTTCCAAGAAGGTCTGTCACTTCAATCTCAAGCCCGATGAGCAGGAATACTATTGAGTTTAGTATAAAACCAAGATAACTCCAGAATGAAGATATCTGAAGCTTTGTAGTGGCCGAAAGATACCTAAGGCCGTATCCGCCCATGACCAACCCTGCTGTAACTGTAGCGATGACGCCTGAAAAATGAAGCTCTTCTGCCACAAGGAAGCTGCCGTATGCCAGCACTGTAGTCAAAGTCAGCTTGATAAGGCTGTCCTTAAGTCCTTTCATAACCTTTGAGGCAAGATATCCTATTACGACTCCGAGTATCAAGGCACCGAACACAAGTTTGAAAAATTCAAGCACCCCGTCCCTGAAACTAAATGTGCCTGTTGTGATAAGGCTGAGAAACAGCCCGAAAAGCACAATGCCGGTTCCGTCATTAAAAAGGGATTCTCCTTCAAGAAGGACCGCCAGCCTCTTTGACACTCCGAGCCTCTTGAAGATAGCAAGGACTGCTATCGGGTCTGTCGGAGCGATCATGGCAGCAAACAGGAAGCTGATCTCCCAAGGCACGCCCAGCACATAATGGAATACAGAGCCTGCTGCAAAGACCGATAGCAGCAGACCAAAGACAGCAAACAGGCTTATCGCTTTGATGTTCCTAAAAAGCTGTTCTGTATCTATATTCATAGCGCCTTCAAACAGTAAACCTGGCAGGAATATAAAAAACAAAAGCTCCGGTGTAAGAGTGATGCCAAGGGGAACTTTCAGGACAGATATTGTCAGCCCTGCAAAGATAAGCCCCAATGTATAAGGCATCTTTATCCTTCTGACTATTACAGAGACTACAGAAACAATAAGAAGTATCCACAATATTGTCTGGACTTCAAGCGCCACGATTGTTTCTGAAAATGCCATTTATCTTACCAGGTGTAGTTTGTGTATTCTTATAAATATATTGTTTATATAACAAAAATCGGACGTGAGACGGCTTATGTCACTTAAGTTCCGACTATTTGGCAAGCCAAATATATCCCCGC
>JAFGSP010000055.1 GCA_016934775.1 Candidatus Woesearchaeota archaeon
TGTTTATGAACGGGTCTGACTGCTGTTGAGGGATTTGGGAATCTGTGGCATTGTGTGGTTTTGTACGGCAGAAGGTTCTAATCCCTGCCATATGACTAATAAACTCATAAATATCTGCACTAATAATATTCAGCCTTTTTCCGATATTCATATCTATGAAACATAATAATAAATGTATAATCTGCGATTCTCTTTCATTCAAAGGGCTCTTCTCCAAGGAATCCGCGCATGGCGAGCAGTTTACTCTTCTAAAATGCAGAACCTGCGGAATGGAATTTCTCGCGTCAGTACCTGATGAAGAAGAGATTAAAAAATATTATGAAAGGGAATATTTTACAAAAAGAACGGAATGGGGATATGACAATTATTTTTCGCCTGCATTAAAAGCTGAAATAGAGAGAGTATTCAAGCTGAATCTTGAGGACCTGGATTTTTACAATTTTGAAAAAAATCTCGGCAGAGAAAAGAGATGCCTTGATATAGGCTGCGCTGCAGGATATTTTGTCGGATACATGAAAGACAGGGGCTGGGATTCTGCCGGGATCGAGATTTCCGGAGATTGCGTAGATTTTGCGCAAAAAAACGGGCTGAATGTTATTCAGGGAGATTATCTGAAAACCGGATTCAATAGAAAATTTGATCTCATCACACTGTGGGCAACAATAGAGCATCTGCACAGGCCGGGAGAGGTCATTGAAAAAGCATACAATGATCTTGCTGACAACGGCATGATACTGCTTTCAACATGCAGAACAGGCGGATTGAATTTTATGAAGCTTAAGGGGAAAAGGTGGAGGTTCTATAATTTCCCTGAGCATATTTTTTTCTTTTCAATAAAGACGTTAAAGACCCTGCTTGAGCAGAGAGGATTCTCGGTTATCAATTACAGAACATACGGCAGCGATTTCGGGAAAAGCGGAACAATTTCAAGAAAAGTAGCTGACTATATTGCGAAAAGGTATAATATGGGAGATATGATGATTGTCTCTGCAAAGAAGGTTAAAGATTAAGGGAGGTGCATCATGGAAATAATAAAAGACATCAATGGGATCCGCGAAAAAATAAATGAAGCAAGAAAAGCAGGCAAAAGGATAGGCTTTGTGCCTACAATGGGATATCTTCACCAGGGGCATTTGAGTCTTGTTGAAATAGCGAAAAAAGAAACTGACTATCAGGTCATGAGCATCTTTGTGAACAAGATGCAGTTCAACGACAAGAATGATTATAAGAATTATCCCAGGGAGTATGAAAGGGACTTTGCCATGGCGGAGAAAGCAGGCGTTGACCTCATGTTCACGCCTGATGATGAAATTATGTACATTAATCCCCTTACATATGTTGACATGGACAGCCTGACAGAGCATTTATGCGGTGCGCACAGGGAGGGGCATTTCAGGGGCGTATTCACTGTAGTCAGCAAATTATTTAACATTGTTCAGCCCGACGTTTCGGTTTTCGGGCAGAAGGACATTCAGCAGGCAATAGGCATAGAGAAAATGGTTTTTGACCTGAATTTTCCTGTTAAAATAATAATAGCCCCTATAATGAGAGAAAAAGAAGGGCTTGCCATGAGCTCAAGAAACAAGCATTTATCCGAAGAACAGATAGCGGATGCGCTATATATATACAAGAGCCTGCAGAAAGCTGAAGTAATGATAGAGTCAGGAGAGACCGAAAGCGGCAAGATAACATTTGCCATGAGGAAAAAGATACAGCAGGGAAAGCCTGACAGGATTGATTATGTATCTGTGGTAGATTACAAAACGCTTCAGCCTGTCAGGAAAATCGGCGAAAAAAACGTGATCGCAGTGGCAGCTTATTTTGGAACAACAAGATTAATCGATAATATGATAGTAGAGAAAAAAGAAAAAGGATATTTATGCACATATTGAACAGGATAATAATTCTTTTCTGCTTGGGGATTTTTGTCTCATGCAAAGCACAGGGATCTATAACGCCTGAGCAGGCGTTTTATTCCCTGCAGAAAGCTTATAACAGGTCTGATGCCGCAGACATTGTGGAGCTGCTGTCTGAAAAAAGTAAAAACAAGATCAGGGAAATGATAATTATGATAGGGCGGATGCAGGAGTCCCAGCAGGAAGCGCTTGCTGAAAGATTTGAAATATCTCCCGGAAAGCTTAAATCCCTTACTCCTGAAGAATACATAGAGATTCAGATTCTGGCTGGTAAAAAGATAGGCAGTGATTTTATAGGTGAACCTGTGAAACATAAGATTACACGAATAGATAATGACGGGAATAAAGCTGTTGTATGTGTAGAAAACGGGATGGAGCTTGTTTTTGTTAAGGAAGGACCATACTGGAAGTTTGAAATGAGCGAATAGATATTCTAATAGAACGAAATCCCCATATCCAGTATTAAATCTGAAGTCAGTTCTTTGGCCTGCGGATTGTCTGGATCAATGTTAAGCAGATTAAGGCACGAAATGTACGCCATAAACAGATCGCCCTGCTCATAATACAGATTGATAAGGTTAAAATGCGTTTCCTCAATATATGAGTCGATTTTCAGAGATTTATCATAATAATAGACAGCTTTGTGGATATCACCTTCTTCCCAGTATAATCCTGCTATGTTTGCCAGAGTGATTGCATCATCAGGATATAACTCTACTGTTTTTTCAAGGATATTCCTGGATGATTTAAGCCTGCCGAGCTCACACAGAGATACGCCCAGACCATTCAGGCTGTCAGGGTCATTTCCATACAGCCGTACCATCATGCTGAAAATGCGGAATGCTTTCTTGTAATCCCCCAGCTCCATATAGTCATAACCGATATCTACAAGACTGCTCCTGTTGCTTCTGAATTCGCATAACTCTTCTTGTGTAAGGATTCTTCGGAGCCTTTTCATGTATTTATTCTGATCCTTCATCTTCGGTTTAACCTCATCGAGTTATGACATTAACCTTGTTCGGGCAAGGTTAATTATCCAAAGAGAATTATGATATATATTCTCTCTACAGTGAATTAATTTTATTAGAATCTGATTTGACTATGTTCATTTTTATTGGAAAATGTCAACATAATTTGTCTAAAATATTATTGACAAGCATATTATTTCCTACACAAGTATTGAGTTTGATTGAACGGTAGCATAGATTTAATAATACAATTAAAATCGAAAGGAGTTTATTCAATGAAAAAGATCTGGTTGGTAATGGCGGTTTTTTTGTTTGCATCATTCGCAGGCTGCAAGAGCGATAGTGATGTACTGTCCACATACAAAGGCGGAGATATTAAAAGGGGTGATTTTTATAAATGGCTTGAAGCAAAGCGTTTAAAACAGGATTCACTCATGAAAAGCAAGAAGAAGCAGAAAGACAAGCTTGAACAGATGATGCTTGAAAAAATAACGATTATGAAAGCCAGAGAGGAAGGTTTTGATAAGAATAAAGACTATCTGGCAGTTGAGGAAATGGCAACAGAAGGGCAGCTGATGAAAAGGCTGTACGACAGGGAAGTCAGGGATAAAGCTACATTCAGCGAGGAAGCTGTAAAAATGAGCCAGATATTCCTCAGAGTAAAGGATTATACAATAGATCCTAAACAGAAGAATAAAAAGGTTAATCTTTCAAAAGCAGATATTGAAAAGGAAAACAAAGCTGTGATGGAAAAAGCCGCGGATATTATTAAGAAACTTGCCGCAGGTGAGTCATTTGAGGAGCTGGCAAAAAAATATTCCGAAGATTTTTCCAAGCGCAAGGGGGGCGACATGGGTTTTGTAGTCAAAGATATGATTGCACCCGAGCTTCAGGAGATTGTATTTTCCATGAATCCAGGAGATTATTCAAAGGAGCCTGTAAAAACAGAAAGAGGCATTTATATTGTCAAAGTTGAGGAGAAAAAGACCTTAACCGAAAAAAATATTGATGATGTTATTACTGATAAAGGACAGGCAGGCAGATTCAAAAACGGCATGTTAAGGAAATATGCTGAAAAGTATATTGATGATCTGATGAATGCCAAAGATGCTGCTTATTATGAAGATAAAGCTCTGAGCAAAAACAAACAGGCAGTTCTTTTTAAAATCGGAGATAAATCTTTCACAGTCGGCGATTTTAACAGCCGTCTTGACCTGAAGAACAAGGGTTTAAGCCAGAATATGCCGAAAATGCCGGAGATTAACGGTGAACGCAAGAAAGGCCTGGCAAAAAATTATTTTAAATATGAGATTTTAAAGCGTAATGCACTGGAAAAAGGCATAGACAAGGATCCTGAATATCTTAAAGAAGTCGAAA
>JAFGSP010000056.1 GCA_016934775.1 Candidatus Woesearchaeota archaeon
CGACAATCTTTTTTGCTTTTTTACCCATGGGTGTCTGGTTTTTCATGTTCTCCCTGAATATATCACCTGTGGAAATATGCGGGATGCCCAGCTTTCCTGCGATTATTTTTGCCTGGGTGCCTTTTCCAGCTCCTGGAGGCCCCAGAAAGATCATTTTCATTTTATTGATAATGCCTCTTTTAAATTTTTAAATTTATCGATATCCAAACTAGAATCTCAATTTGTCTTCTTTTTTAGTTTTTTTTCCAATTCTTTAATCTTTTTCTTGAGCTCAATCATCTTCAGTTCTCTATCCAGTGTAACTTCATGGAATTTCTCCAGCTCATCTATCCTGGCCCTTTCTTTGGTCACATCAGAAACTATGACAAGGTCACCAACTATCTCTCCATTGATTTTTAAGGCATTTCCCGTTATCCTGCCTATGATTCTTTTTCTGTTTTTTGTCTTGAATTCGCATTCATATGGCGAAAGCTTCTTGCCCATCATCCTTAGCGCAAGGTTTTTTACTATCTTCAATTGCGCGCTCTTTGTCATAAAGGGTGCATTCAAGATGTTTTTTCCTATTATTGTCTCTTTTGAATATCCTGATAACTCAATGAGGTTGTTGTTTATATCCTTGACAACACCTTTCTTGTCAAGAAGGACAACAAGTTCAGGAATAGAATCAAATATTGCCCTATACTTTTCCTCGCTTTCTCTTAATTTTTTCTCTTCCTCTTTTTTCATTTACTAAAACTAAGAATCAGGCATATGAGTATTTAAAATTTGCTGAAAAACAAAAGAATAGATAGTCAAAATATTCCTTACCCGAAATAGCTCATATCGTTCTTCATGTCAGTCTCTTTTTTCCAAAGAGATGAGAGTCTTTCGACATGCTTTTTTATGCTTGTCCGAAGCTCTGACCACTCATTATAAGCCCCATTTATGAATTCAGCATTTTCTTTTTCGCTGTTGTCCAGGGCGACAATTCCAGATTTTCTTATCCAGTGCATCAGTCTCTTGAACACAGAATATGCATCATTCCTTTCTTTGTCGCTTATGTAATGGGCCTCGTACATATCTGCCAGATTGTTGTCAGGCTGGAGCATGTTTTCTATGAGTTTTGCAAACTCTTCAAACTTTTCAGCTGTTTTTTCCCTTATCCTGGGCAACAGCAGTTCAGTTTCAGAGTCAATGTCCTCAATATAGAAAGCCTCGTTTAATTCTTTAAACTCAGGCAAATTGTACCTTTTCCTATAATCGGCGTATATGTCTTTAAGTTTTGTCATTGTGATTCATTAGATAGATAAATAATATTAAAACGTTGTGTTTTTGATATCCAGTTATAGGGGAGAGATTATAGAAACTAATTTATACCAGTAAGCTTCATTGTATTCTAAAAAAGAGGAAGGGTATGGCTGGCCAAGGCATTAATGAGGATGAGCTGAAGAAAGAGATAGCAGCTTTCACTACAAGATACAAGAATGAAGATGAGGGCGTGAAGACAGAAGAGTTCCAGCAGTTTAGGGATGAACTCATGCCGCTGCATTATACGCTTTATGAAAAAGCGTGTAATTTCTGCGGAAATATACTTGCTATCAAAGCAGACCCTGCCAAAGAGGCAAAGCTTCAGGAATCCCTGGATACATGCCATCTGAATACCACGCCCGGAGGAGTAACAGCTTTTGCCATACTATTTCCTGTTGCGTTCCTTCTCACAGGATTTATTTTCTCATTCCTTTTGACAACACTGTTTATGGAAGGTAAGGGGTTATTTTTCTTTGTCTTTGTCTTTGTCGTGTTTGGTATAGGGATGATAATACCTTTTAGCACACTGCCTTCTGTGCTTGCAAATAACTGGAGGCTCAGGGCAAGCAACCAGATGGTCCTCTCTATATTTTATGTTGTATCTTACATGAGGCACACGTCAAACCTTGAGAGGGCTATTAAGTTTACTTCTGACCATATCTCTCCGCCTCTTTCTCTTGACTTCAAGAGATTGATATGGGATGTGGAATCAGGGAAATACAATTCTATCAAACAATCAATTGACAAATATCTTGAGACCTGGAAAAACTATAATATGGAATTTGTGGAGGCAATGCACCTGATAGAGGCTTCACTCTACGAGGCAAATGAGAAAAAGAGGATAGAGTCCCTTGAAAAGTCCCTTTCACTTATTCTTGAGGCCACATATGAAAAGATGCTGCATTTTGCTCAGAACCTTAAGTCTCCTATAACCATGCTTCATATGCTCGGCATCATCCTTCCGATATTAGGGCTTGTCATCCTTCCTCTTGTTGTAAGCTTCATGGGCGGTGTTGAATGGTATCATATCTCTGTAATCTATAATGGTTTTTTTGCAGTGCTGGTATGGTATCTCGGCAAAGTTATCTTATCAACGAGACCGACAGGCTACGGCCAGGCAGACATTACAGAAGTAAATCCTGAGCTTGTGAAATATAAGTATATCAATCTGAATCTTGGAGGAAAAGAAGTAAAGATAGATCCGAAATGGATATCTGTCGTTATTATAATCATTTTTGCCATTGGTGGTCTGAGTCCTCTGCTCATTGACGGATTCCACCAGCTTAAAGGTGAGACTTATGATATTATTGTTGGCGACAGAGGCTTAAAAGAATCAACAGACCCAGAGGAGATAAGTGCAGCCAGTTTTAATCTTCTGGGTTATAAGATTAATGATCTTGGAAAGAGAATCGGACCTTATGGGCTTGGAGCTACTCTGCTTAGCCTTCTATTGCCATTGGGTGTAGCCTTGGGCATAAGTTTCTATTTCAGCACAACCACAAAAAAGCTTATCCTTATCAGGGAAAAGACAAAAGCCCTGGAGAATGAATTTGCTTCAGCGCTTTTCCAGCTGGGGAACAGGATTGGAGACGGGCTTCCTGCAGAGATAGCTTTTGCAAAAGTGTCTGAGATCATGGAAAATACTGTATCGGGAAAATTCTTTGACCTTGTATCTACGAATGTTGCAACCTTAGGGATGGGCGTAGAGCATGCAATATTTGATAAACGGTATGGTGCGATAAACAAGTTTCCATCTGCCCTTATCGAAAGCTCGATGAAGGTTTTTGTAGAGAGCGCTAAGAAAGGGCCTGAAGTGGCATCACAGGCACTAATCAATATATCTACTTATATCAAGGAAATGCACAGGGTTGACGAGAGGCTCCAGGACCTTATGGCAGAGATAACAAGCAGCATGAAATCACAGATCAATTTTATGGCCCCGCTGATTTCAGGCATAGTAATCGGGCTCACTTCTATGATTACTACTATTTTAAATACCCTTGGAAAGCAGATCGGCCAGCTCTCCACTGAGACAGGGACCGGGCCTGAAGGCCTTCTTGACATCTTCGGAGACAGCATCCCGACTTTCTATTTCCAGCTTATTGTAGGATTATATGTTGTCCAGATAACTTACTTGCTCACTGGAATGCTGAATACGATCCAGAACGGATATGACCCTTTGAATGAGAAGCACATGCTTGGCATCTATGTCAAGAAGAGCGGCATAATGTACTGCATTGTTGCGCTTGTTGTCATAATTCTTTTCAACATGATTGCAGGAACTGTTGTCAGCATGAATATAGTTTCTTGATGAGAAAAAAATGAGACCCGATTGGGTCTCAGAAGCGCCCCGAACCAGACTCGAACTGGTGACCTTGCGGTTTCTTCCCGAAGGATAACAGCCGCACGCTCTACCTATTGCTCCATTCTTTCGAATGTCTAAGCTATCGAGGCACATTCATTTGGATTAGCCAGAAATTTATATAGTTTTCTAACAAAACTTTTTTATACTTATACTTACATTGTAAGTAAATAAATCAGAAAAGTATAAATAGTAGATACTTACATTGTAAGTATAACTTTAGTGCACTAGAAAGGTCAGTAAAATACGCAGAGATAAAGAGTCAGGTAGAAAAAAGAATTCTGAAGTAAATATACCTATCTTTGTCTTCAAAGACAGGCGGCTTTCTTTCATGGAATCAGCTGTTTCTTACATGAAAGATTCTTGTGGCATGACCTACCATGAGATCGCCTTAGCTTTGAACAGGGATGACAGGACAATATGGACTGTCTATAAAAGGTCTTTGCAGAAAAAGGTCCAGAATAAATCCCAGGATAAGGATCAGAATACGGGTGAAAAACAATGATCAGAAAGAAAACTCCGTTGAAAAAGATGGTGCAAGTGACAAGAAAGAAAAGCAGTGGAAGAGTTAGCCATGAGGATTCAGTCTTCTCTATGATCTTGGCTGTTTTTATCTTCGGTGTTGTGATTTTCGGCCAGCTTGACTTCAGCGGCAGAGCCATAAGCCAGGAGAACCAAGATACACTTGTGTTGGATTTAAGCTATAACAGCAGCGCAAGTCTTAATCTTACCTTACAGGGATATATTTCATCAATCAGGCTTTCAGGGAGATTCATAGGAAACGGATCAGGAAGAATCCTTTTGGATGATCTTGTTGTTGTGGACAAAGATAATCTGTTAGGCAAGACAGGGTTGGGGATTACAGGGATGGTCGCTGCAATGAATGAGTCAGAAGAACCTGTTGAGATAGTAGAAACTGAAGAAAATGAATCAGTTGAAGAGACAGTTCAGTTAATTGAAAATGATACAACTGATATCAATGACACAGATGATATTGCTGCTGATGAGCTTAGTGAATCTAAAACATTAATTAACTCTACTGGGCAAAACGAGTCGTTGGCGATTGAAGAAGAACCCGGGCCAGTAAATGAATCTATCCGCGAAGAGATTGTTGTTGAAATTGAAGAGGTAGAGGAAAATGAGACCATGGCTGAAGCTGAGGTTGAACAGACAATAGAGTTCAGCAACATCTGTGTGGATACCTGTTTCCTATCAATGTATAATCCAGAGATTACCTTAGTGATTGAACTTGAAGGATCTATGTTAGAGCTTTCAAGCATAACCTACACTTACAGAGAGCCTGAAGAGATTGTTGAAGAGATTCCTATACTAGAGGAGAATCTTACGCTGGCCAATGCCACGACAAATATTTCAGAGAATGTGACCAGTGAGTTGGTGAACCTGACCAATATTACAATAAACATCACAACCGAATTGAATCTTTCCAGGAACATTTCAGTCAATCAATCATTGAACCTTTCCTTGAATATCACAGCCAATATTTCAGCTGTCAACCTGACCAGAAATATCACATTGCCGAGTATTATGAGTTTTGAAGATTTCAACAAGGCACTCCTGGGCAAAGATCTGCTTATCCTGGAGCATGCATTCAGGAATGGAAGATATAATATTAGCTTAGGACTTGATGCTAAAAATTTGGTGCAGTTCAGCGAAGTTAATCTTTATGAGATTGATGTTGATTTTGTAGATCTGGGCGGGGAAATACCCATCTCAAAGACCTTTGTCCTTGGAAATAATCTTTCAAACGGGTCAGCAGAAATCCGTCTTGAAGCAGAATATGCAGATGTTGTACTGGAATGTGTACAATATGAAGACAATAGCTGCAAGAGATGGAGAAAGACAAATCTTCTGCTGGATAAGAAAAACAGCAGCTACGCGTTTTCAGTAGCTGAGGCAGGAGAATATGTCCTGGGCATCTTGGATACAGGCTATCCTGAATACATAGCAGCGTCATCAGTCTTCCTTAACAAGATATGCCCGGGCTGCCAAATTTCAGCAGACTGCAATGCAGAGAAATTCTGTCCTGTAAGTGATCAGGGAAGTGTGTTGTTTTCATACATGGCCCAACTAGGATTTGACATATATGAGCTTGATGGTTCAGCCATTGATTTTGCAGAGATATGCTCATACACTTATTCAAGGTTTAGTCAGGGTCCGGTTGAAAACTATGTAAGGGATAGTGAACTAAGCTATTGCAGTGATCTGAGAGAACATAATCTGACTTCGTTATTTGTTAGCTCAGCCACAGTAGATCAGGCATCCGGCTGGGTCTGCATCCCTGTTACAGAACTGCTACAACATAACCTGGATCAAGGCTATTCAGATATGTTCCTTGACTGGATGGGACAGGACCTTGATACAGGAGTAGGGCCTTATAACTGTTATCTTGGCTCTGCAGATCTGGAAGAATGCGCTTTCAACCCAAGCGGAGCAGAAGATTGCAGGCCTTATCTAAGAATAGAATACAAATCATAGAACTAAAAAAAACAGATGATAAAAGATACAACTGAATGGAAAGAGAAGCTTGAGATGATTCCTGAGCCTCCAATGTATGTCAGGAACATCCCGAAAGAAATAGCTGTTTTCCTATTTAGAATTGTCTTGTTCCTGTTAGTTGCCTTTGCAAGAGTTTCAGTTTCAGTCCTGAAAAATATATTGAGGATACTAAAAGCAGGCTGTGCATCAATTTTGTATTTTGCAGAAGAGAAGGTTGATTCAATCAAGAAGAGTTTCGAGGATCAAGTTGCCTATCTTTCAAGGATAGCCTATGCAAAAAAAGCAGAGATAAACAAGTTTGTATTAATATCAGGTCTTGTGCTTTTGGTGTTCTTCCTATTCACAGGCATTCTTCAGACAAAGGCCTTAGGAGGACCACTTGGGCCGGGAGAGACATGCGCATATGATTCAAACTGCTCAGGCTGGTGCGATAACGAGCCAGTGCTTGGATTGACTAATGATACCTATATTTGCTTCCAGTTAGTAAGCTGCGGCGGCCTGGATAACTGCGGTAACTTCTCATTTCCCGGAGGGCCTGAAAATATAACCTGCCAGGTCAACGGAACATCAACAAACGAGTCATGTGATGATTTCACCCCATGGTCATGCCTTTCACTGACAACTGTCTGCGGAGATTCCTGCCTTACTGAATCAGACAGGGATATTTCAGAGGAATATTGTGAAGCAAGCGGCTTCAACTGTTCTGTGTATGGCTTGTTGAACTGGAGCATAGGAGGAGAGACAGCTGCAACAGAATGCTGCGGTGATGACGCTTCTGAAAATATAAGGACGCAGGCTGCTTCAGGCACAATGGATAATGGCTTTGCATCCAACAGCAGCCAGGATGCATGCTGCCTGGCTTCAACAGATTGTGTTTCGCCAGATGGAACTTGTGTTGACACAGGCGATGTCAGCCTTGATGTGGATAATGATGGGGATACTGATTACTGTAATTCAGGGACATGGTATGACTGCCTTACCTCAGAGCAGTGCGGAGGCAGCACATGTTATGTGACTTTGAACTGCGATAATCACGGTCCTACACAGGATACTCCTTATATAACACCGGATCCAGCATTTAATCATAATGACCTGATATGCAACTACAATAATGTCATTGATACAGATGGAGACGATGTTGTCAACATAACAAACTGGTATGAGAACAACATATCGCTTACAGTGTTAAATGTGCCTTTTGAGGGCAATGGGAATGAAGACAACAATGCCACAGATTATTCAGGGAATAATAACAACGGCACTGTATTTGGAGCTACGTGGAATAACACAGCAGGAGGCTGTAAATTAGGGAAATGCTATGAGTTTGATGGGAGCAGCAAATCTATTGAGATTCCTGATGATGATTCATTAGACATTACAAATGACTATACGATCGAGGCTTGGGTGTACAGGAATACAGATAGCGGAACATATGAGAGAATCCTTTCCAAATCAGATTCAGCTGACTATGATCTCTGGATGCAGATAGTCAATACAGACACATTCAATTGCGGAGTGAAGAAAAGCGATACAACTACTTATCACAGGGTTAGCGCTTCAACAATACCGACAGGCCAATGGACGCATATAGCCTGCTCGCTAAGCTCTTCAAATGTATGGACTCTATATATAAACGGACAGGTGTCTAACGGTGCTGTTACAGGAACAGCAGGACCTGCCAGGGCAAGTACAAGAAACCTGCAGATCGGAAGGCTTGGCAGTACTGGATGGAGTTACAATTACAACGGAAAGATAGATGAGTTAAAAATCTGGAACAAGACAGTATCTTCAGACCAGATATACCAGAATTATCTAGCAGGCAGCCAGAACAGGTCTGCCCAGGTTCTTGTAGATGACGAGACCTGGACATATAGTAATTACACTTGCTCTGTCACAGTAAATGACGGATTTGTGGAAAGCAATAGCAGCTATGCATCTGATGTGATGATACATGCTCCTGAGATATCCCAGCCAGTAATAGAGCCTTCTCCAGCAGGAACAATGGACAACCTTTATTGTTCATATGATGCCAATGCATCTTTCAACAACATAACGAACTGGTATGAGAACAATATTTCCATGACAGTGCTGAACATGCCTTTTGAAGGCGTCTACGGCAATGAGGCAAACAATGCAACTGATTATTCGGATTTCAGCAATAACGGCACAGTGATGGGAGGCGCAGCCTGGAACACCACAGCAGGCGCTTGTAAAGTAGGGAGATGTTATACTTTTGATGGAAGCAATGACTACATTAATTTGGGCGCGCCTGCAGAACTGAACATCATAGGCCCAATGACAGTCGAGGCATGGATCAAGCCGGAGGACATGAGCACTTATCAGGGTATCTATATCAAGTTCGGCGGCACAGCAGCTCCGAATACTTACCAGTATATGTTTGGGATTAATAGTGGAGACAATTTTGCATATTACAATCCAAACAATCTCTGGGAGGACCTTGGCTTAGCTGTTTCATATGGCCAATGGCAGCACATTGCCTATGTGTATGACGGTTCAACTATTGTTGCCTATAAAAACGGAGTAAATGGCACGCCCGCAGCAATAACAGCACCCTCTTCCCAGCCAACATATCCTGTTTATATCGGCTCAGGATGGTCTGCAGGATTTACGAATTATTTTTTCAAAGGAAAGATAGATGAGTTAAGAGTCTGGAACAGGTCTTTGTCTGGAGAACAGATCTACCAAGACTATATTGCAGGTGTGCAAAACAGATCTCCTCAGGTTCTTGCGGCAGATGAGACATTTACATATAAGAACTACACATGCCATGTGACTCCGAATGACTTGTATGTAGGCGGCACAATGAGATATGCTGTGGAGGAATTTATTGAGGGACCTGTTATTGGGACCCCTGCGATTTCTCCAGCGCCGGCTGCTGAAGAAGACAACATAACCTGTGAAGTGACCGGAAATTATTCAGCGAACAACATCACTAATTGGTATGTGAACAATGTTTCCCTAATGGTTCTGAATATGCCGTTTGAGGGAGTCTACGGCAATGAAGACAACAATGTGACAGATTACACAGACTTTGGAAATAACGGGACTGTTTTTGGAGCAACCTGGAACAGGACAGGCGGTGTTGTGGGTGGAGCATATACATTTGACGGAAGCGATGATTATATGGAAGTAGATTCAGTGATAAATGATCTGCAGATGAGCACAACCGGCGCTGTATCTATCTGGGTCAAGATTCCCACCGACGATGGTACTGAGAATGTTATCTTTTCGATATCCCGTGATGCAGATTCAACAATAACTGAATTTTGCATTGATATGGATATGAGGGAGGGTGCGGACCAGATAAATGTAGCTATTAGGGAAGACGGGACCTATCATTGGCATTACAGATCTCAGCCAGATTCTCTGGACGCATCTGTGGGTGAATGGGCAAATGTGGTGGTAACACAGGACGGGATTGAGCCAAAAATATATCTGAACGGAGTATTTCAGACACCTGTCAAATCAGATACAACAGACATAACAAAATGGTTCAAGGCAATCCTGTCAGATGCTACCTCAAAAGCAGATACAGCAACTATAGGTTTATTAGAGCGCGATTCAAGTGATTTAGTTCCTTTTATTGGTGAACTGGATGAAGTCAAGATCTACAACAAGTCTTTGTCAGCCGAGCAGATATACCTCAATTATTTGGCAGGAAGCCAGGGCAGGTCTTCAGATACAATATCTTCTGACGAGACTGCCGAAGGTGAAGAATGGATATGTTCTGTGACACCAAATGACGGCAATGTTAACGGTGAAACAAAGAACTCAAGCACAACAATACTGCTCCAGGGCAGGCCTGTGGTAGTTGACTATGGCACGAGCATCGAGCCGCCTTATTATGATACAAATGTAGCAGCCCTGATAATCCATCTGTGGGAATTGATTACAGATTCTAATCTACTTTCAGTGAACTTTACACTTACTGCTCCAAGCGGAGCAGTCATAATTGATAATGTGAATGCCACTGTAAATTCTGAAAACCAGTGGAACACATCAACATTCACGCTTGACCAATACGGCAGATGGAATTACACTATATCTGCTCTTGATGAGGATGACCTCACAAGGAACATATCAGATTCCATTAGGTTCCTGCAGATCACACTGAATTCATCTCCTGACCCTGTTGATATTGACAGCCAGATCACAGTAATAGGCCATATCAACGACAGCCTCTGGAATGATGTTGTGAACAACACTATATGCATAACAATTGACAATGAGTCCATTGACACAGGGTATGACTGCACTTATGACTGGTGGAATAATACCTGGGAATACAGGAAAAGAATTGATGTTGAAAATTTAGCAGCCACAGCTATGAACAATACAATTGTACTGGTTAACTTCTCTACTTTAGAATTAATTGATGAAGGCAAGGTAAAGGGTGATTGCGGCGATGTGAGATTTATAGATAGTGACGGAGAAGAACTGGGCTATAATCTGGAGGTATCTACCTGTAACACAAACAA
>JAFGSP010000057.1 GCA_016934775.1 Candidatus Woesearchaeota archaeon
TTGATTTGATTGATACTGTTGCCCAGTTTAAAAAATTCTAAAAGTAAAGCTTTAAATATTCAAGTTAATTAGCTAATCCCATGAATAATCTGGGCCTTGCACTGCTCCTCCTTCTGTGAGGTCATTGGCTTTTCTGTTCATAAAGTTTATATATCATATAATTCATATACAGGGTGGGCAACATGACAAGCAAAACTGAGCAAAAATGGATCAAGAAATGGAAAGAAAGCAAGATATTTGAGTATAAGCCTAATGGAAAAAATAAATTTTTTCTGACTTTTCCCTATCCTTACATCAATTTGTTTCCGCATATCGGCCATTTCTATTCACTTATGAGAGTGGAGGCTTTTGCCCGCTATAAGCGGATGGCAGGAGATAATGTGTTATATTCACAGGGATGGCACTGCACTGGCTCTCCTATTATTAATGCTGCACAACGCGTCAAAGACAATGACCCGAAGCAGATCAGCACTCTGAAGAAGATGGGTTTTGATGATGCTGATATTGAAAAGTTTAAGGATCCGAAGCACTGGATAAAAGTATTCTCAGAAGGATGGAAAGAAGACCTGACTAATGCAGGCATCTCAATAGACTGGAGAAGGAACTTTGTCACTACTTCTTTGAATCCTTGTTACAGCAAGTTCATTGAATGGCAATTCCGCAAATTGAAAGAGAAAGGATATGTCATAAAAGGAAAAAAGCCTGTTGTCTGGTGCCCAAGGGAGAACATGCCTATTGGGGACCATTCAAGGGTAGCGGGAGAAGGTGAGACACCGCAGGAATTTACCTTGCTTAAGTTCAAATTTGAGGATATGTTCATTGTTGCAGCTACTTTAAGGCCTGAGACTGTATATGGCCAAACTAATATGTGGGCAAATCCTGATTTGGAGTATAAGATTGTTGAGATTAATTCAAATGAAAGATGGATCATGAGCAAAGAGGCTGCTGACAAGATCGCGCTTCAGGAGAAGCAGGTAAAAATCATCGGGAACATAAAGGGAAGGGAAATGATCGGCAAATACTGCCATGCTCCTGAAATCAACAGAGAGATTATCATATTGCCTGCGGGCTTCTGCGATCCGAAGATCGGTTCAGGTCTTGTAACTTCTGTGCCTAGCCATGCCCCATATGACTGGATTGGGCTGTATGATCTGCAGCAGAATAAGGATGAATGCGAAAAGTATGGTCTTAATTATGAAGAAATAAAAAAAATCAAGCCTATATCTTTAATTGAGCTGGAAGGCTGGGGAGAACATCCTGCAGTCGAGATCTGCGAGAAATGGGATATTAAAAGCCAGGATGAGCATGATAAGCTGGAAAAGGCAAAGCAGGCTATCTACAAGGACGAGCATTTCAGCGGCAAGATGAGAAAGATTGCAGGCAAGTATGCCGGAATGCCTGTTGAGAAGGCAAAAAAGCAGATTAAAAAAGAGCTCATAAAAAGAGGAGAGGCAGACTTGATGTACGAGCCAACTGGCAAGGTTATCTGCAGATGCCTTACTGAAGCAGTTGTTAAGATTGTCTCAGACCAATGGTTCCTTGCTTATGGCAATAAAGAATGGAAAAAACTAGCTCATAAATGCTTAAATAAAATGAGGCTCTACCCTGATAAGGTCAGGGCGCAGTTTGATTATGTCCTGGACTGGCTGGATGACTGGGCATGCACGCATGAATCTGAGACTGATTTGGGGACTCCTTTGCCTTGGGACAAGAAATGGGTCATTGAGTCTTTGTCAGACAGCACAATCTATATGGCATATTACACAATATCTCACAGGATAAAAGAAATACCTCTGGAGAAGATTGATGACAGTTTCTTTGATTATGTGTTTTTAGGAAAGAACAAAGAGAAATCCCATGTCAGTAAGAGACTGATGGAAGAGCTGCGTGAGGAGTTTTTATATTGGTATCCTATGGACTTCAGGAATACTGGAAAAGACCTCATACAGAACCATATGAGTTTCTGCATTTTCAACCATGTTGCAATATTTCCAGAGAAGCACTGGCCCCAGAGCTACGGCCTCAATGGATGGGTAACTATCAACGGGCAGAAGATGTCCAAAAGCCTTGGGAATGTTATTCCAGTGAGAGAGATGGTACATGAGTACGGTGCAGATGCATCAAGATTTACTGTGTTATCCGGAGGAGAAGGGCTGGATGATGCAAACTGGGACTCTGAACTGGCAAAATCCATGAGCGACAAGCTGATCCAGCTACTTAATTTGGCAAATCAGTATTATGGAAAGGGCATCTATGAGACAAGGACAATAGATGAATGGATGCTATCCCAGGTAAATATCATAATAAAAGAGACAACCGAGTGCATGGAGCAGACAATGTTCAGGAGCGCTTTGCAGAAAGCATATTTTGACATGCAGAGAATCCTGAAGTGGTATCTGAGGAGAACCTCAGACAAGCCAAATAAGAAAGTAATGGAAAAAGTAATTGAAACCCAGGCATTACTGCTAGCTCCTTTCTGCCCTTTTGTATGTGAAGAGATTTGGGAAGCTATAGGCAAGGAAGGTTTTATTGCAAGTTCTGGCTGGCCTAAGCATGACAATAAACTGATTAGGAAAGAACTTGATATTTTGGAAAAGACTGTGGAGACAGTCGTGCAGGATATCTCGGCAGTTCTTAAGCTGATCAAAAAGGACAAGGCCGAGAGGATAAAGCTCATCATTGCGCCTGCCTGGAAATATCAGTTATATGATGTTCTGGCAAAGATAGAGACAAAAGACTTCAGCCAGGCTATGAAAGAAGTCATGAAGCACAAAGGATTCCAGAAGCATGCAAACGAGATTTCTAAATTACTGCAGAAATTCGTGAGGACAGGAGTGGAGAAAGCCACTTCCCAAGACAAAGAGTTTAAAACTCTGGCAGAGGCAAGGGATTTCATCAGCAACACCTTCAATGCTGAGGTCATTGTAGAGAAGGCAGAAGACAGCATGGAAAAGAAGCCAGCATTGCCAGGAAAGCCTGGGATTGTTGTTGAATAAATATTACAGATTGCCTTGAATGTTTTTTCTATATGAACTTCACGCAGGAATGTCCAGTGAATAAAATCCTTGCATATCATCTACAACTCACACGACATATCAAATAGAATATGCGAGGAATGAGTGTTCATTTCAATATTACTCACGATTTTTCTGGATAGTGCTTTTTTTATTAGTTTTTGGCAACAACAATAATGGCAGCGACGGTCTTGAAAA
>JAFGSP010000006.1 GCA_016934775.1 Candidatus Woesearchaeota archaeon
AATCGTGACCACAAACAAACTCTCAGGATGGAGAGTCAAGGCCACAAAGAACTCATTCCTCAACAGCGTATTGGGAAGCGCTAAAGGTGTCATCGTGCCTCATCCGCTGGTCAAGGCTATCGGCGACATCATGATTATAAACAAGAGCGCTGTGCCTTCTTACAATCCTGAAGAAGAATAAAAATAAATATTTTTTTACTTATTCTCACTTATTTTCAAGAAAAGCCTTATACAGCCTGTAAGTCTCATACAAGTCAACTTTAGAGAGGACTTCTCTTGGCGAGTGCATGCCGAGAACAGCAGGCCCTATATCTACAGTGTCCATGCCGTATCTTGAGAGGTAAAGCGCAATAGTTCCTCCACCTCCTGAGTCAATCTTCCCTATCTCTCCTGTCTGGTAGATTATCTTGTTCTTGTCAAGCAATGCTCTAATCTCTGACATGTATTCGGCAGATGCGTCATTTGCACTGTATTTTCCGCCGTATCCTGTATATTTCTCAACAACGACGCCATGGCCTATCAGGGCGGCATTGCTTTCTTCATGGACTTCAGGGAAGCTGGGGTTGATGGCTGCGCTTACATCAGCGCTTATCGCCTTAGAATTCCTTAACATTTCTCCCGTTGTTATTTTGAGGGAAAGATTTGCAATGAGAAGTTCTGCGAAATCCATAAGCATGAAGCTGTATGCGCCTGTGTTTCCAATGCTGCCTATCTCTTCCTTGTCCGAAAAATATACAGCAGCCGTAACCTCCGGCTGCTTCATGTCAATTATTGCTTTCAATCCTGCATAAGAGCATGCCTTGTCATCATGGCCATATCCTGCGATCATAGACCTATCAAAACCTATATCAGAAGGAATGCCGGCAGGCACAAAGTTAAGCTCTGCAAAAGAAAAATCTTCCTCAATTATCCCGTATTCTTTATTCAATGATTTGAGTACATTGAGCTTCACGCTATCTTTGATATCTTCTCCTTTAATGGGAATATTTCCCACATAAACATTGAGCTGCTCTCCCTCTATTATCTCGCTGCCTGTCTTTTCCATCTGTTTTTTTGCCAGATGCGGGAGAAGGTCTGAGACAATGAACTTGGGATCATCCCCCTTTTCTCCAAGGGCAAATTCAATCTTTTTTCCTGATTTTGTATGGATAACACCGTGGAGAGCCAGTTCTACATTGGTCCAGTGGTATTTTTTTATGCCGCCGTAATAGTGCGTCTTGAGCATGGCTAGCCCTTTATCTTCAAACACAGGGTTTGGCTTCAGGTCAAGCCTAGGAGAGTCAATATGAGCTCCCAATAGGTTCATCCTTTTTTCATTCTTGCCTATCACAGCGCATATCACAGATTTGCCTTTCTGGTCAAGATACACTTTATCGCCTGTCTTTAGTGTTTTTGCAGAATTGATGTCTTTGAATCCTGCCTTTTTCAGCATCGTGATGATGTTCCTGGCGGCGGGCCTTTCAGTCTTTGACCTGCCAAGGAAATCCATGTATCCTTCTGCAAAAGCAAATATTGCTTTCTTTCCTTTGTCACCTGTATCTTTCCATGCAGACTCCTTTTTCCTGCATAATTTTTCCTGCAGTTTCTTTTCCTCTGATTTCTTTGCCATTATGACCACCTCAATTGCTGATATCAGCCTGTCTTATAAACTTTTTGAAGGAGAAGAGCATCTTCCTCAATATTCGGGCTCTCGCATATCACCACGCCCTTGACCCTAAATTCTTTCCATATCTTGACAAGATCCTTGTAGTTCATGTCAGATTCTTCAAGAATCAGATGATTCCTTTCACCTTTTTCAGTGTAATTGATGCCCGAGACATGGATATGCATATTATCAAGGCCTTCCCTGCCGAGATATTTTTCTACATTCTCCAAGATTTTATTAAACTCTTCTCTTGAATTGTACATTCCAGCAGACCTTGCATGGATATGAGAGAAATCAAACACCGGCATTACTTTTTCTACTTCTTGGCTGATTTTTAGCAGTTCTTCATAATCCCCAAATTGAGTCGGCTTTCCGGTTGTCTCAGGTCTAACCCAGACATCTATTCCATTGTCCTGAAGTTTTTTCTGTATCTCTTTGATACTGCTTAACACATTTTTGAAAACGGTCTCTTTCTCCATGTCAAGGTAGAATCCTGGATGATAACAGACGCTCCAGCCGCCACAATCCTGAAGTATTTCTGCGCTCTTCTCGATCCTGTACATGCTCGCATGCCTTTTTTCAGGCTCTTTTGCATTCAGGTTGATAAAATAAGGGGCGTGGCAAGTAAGAATGACATCTTCCTGCTGTGATTTTTCTTTTATCTCAGGTGCCTTCTCTTTGGATATGTTAATGCTATGCACAAACTCCAGCTCCATAGCTCCAAGGCCGAGTTCCTTTACTCGTGAGATACCATTTAGAGTATTCCTGTCGTTTGCAGATAAAGGAATTCCTGCAGTTCCAAAGAGAAGCCTGTCTGGTGATTTCATAAGTTAGACTAAAAAGAGAGAGTTTTTAATGGTTTTGTTTAAGGAATCTCTTGAATTGCATTATACTTTTATTTAAGGAATGATTTCCATTCGCTATGGCCAAGTATGATAAAATCAGAGCACGGCAGGTCTTAGATGAAATAAGAGAAAGGGAGGACTTAGTCGGACCAATTATTGATTATTTTGAAGCTTTAGTAGATGAATCATTACCCCCGTATTATTTAGACCGCTTTCATGTTTATAGATATGAGTATTCAGATGACCTCCCTGAGCCGGATTTTCCTAAAGACCATCCGGATTATGTTTTTTTCAGATTAAAATTTAGTGAGGAAAGACCACAGATGAAATGTCGAGGCCAAGTTATAACAGGCATTTCAGTGACTCTACAATCAGTAATTACTGCTGAAGTCCTCACAGACCTGGATATTGTCGAATTAATAGAACAATACAAGACAAAAGACTGGAACGCCTTCAAGGGAAGAAAAGGAGAGTATTGGACCTCAGAAGAGGAGATCTAGTTCATCAATTCAACTCTTGATACTGTTATAGATAGGCTAAAGACTACTTATGGTTTGCGATGACTATAAGAAAAAATAAAGTTACTTTTTGCTAAAACCTCAGAGAAGACATTCTCTTTCTTTATTTATTAATGATTTTGAACCGCATTCAATGTAGTTAATTCCTTTATTATTTAATAGCATAGCTTTTGTTTTCAGAAATTCATTTTTTATCTCAATTCCTGTTTTTGTTAATCTGTATTTTTTTTTGTTTTTTTCTATGATTGACATTCGGATTGCATCATTCAAGAAACCAGATAATACAGACCTGCTGAGTTTTCTGTTAGTAATAAATACAAAGTCATCAAAAGAATATTCTTTATCAGTCTTCATATGGAACAGGAT
>JAFGSP010000058.1 GCA_016934775.1 Candidatus Woesearchaeota archaeon
CAAGTAAAAGAACTGCTGCCTGAACTCAATATGTCTTTTGAGAACAAGAGAGATATGCTAAAAGTGCAATCAGAACTTCTGAAGGAGATATCCACTACTAAGAATTATGATGCTATGAAAGCCATCTCTCTCCTTGCAGAGGCAATGAAAGTCCAGCATGCCCTTGAACTGCTAGAATCACAGGGAATCTCACCCTTAGTTGAATATATGGAAGACATTGTCTCAAAGGCAAAAACAACAAGGACAAAAGCAGTCATAAATCTGGCAAGAGACTTGAATTTCAAGTCTGCCCTTGTATTGACAAGGAACCTGAAAGAGATGAATATCGAGCATCCAAAATACAGGGAACTCAAAGAAATACTAAGTAAATATGATGAAACTAAAAAAATCATAATTTTCTCTCAGTATAGAGATTCTATATCAAGCCTTGTGGATACAATCAACAAGCTGCCTGAAAAAAAGGCAAAGATGTTTGTTGGACAGGCAAAGAAAAAAGGCACTGGGTTAACGCAGAAAGAACAGATAACCATGATCAATGAATTCAGCAAAAATGAATTCAATGTCATGGTGATGTCAAGCGTGGGTGAAGAAGGACTTGACATCCCGAGCGTGGATGTAGTCATATTCTATGAACCAATCCCTAGTGCAATCAGGACCATCCAGAGAAGAGGGCGGACAGGAAGACAAGATAAAGGAGAAGTGATTGTGCTGGTCGCAAAAGGAACTAGGGATGAAGGATACAGGTGGTCTGCTTTCCATAAAGAGCAGAGGATGCACAGGATACTGAAAGAGCTCAAAAGAAGATTCCATTCAACTATTGAAAAAAAAGACAAGAAGATAACTGAATTCATTCTGCCTGACGAAGGCCTTGAGATATATGCTGATTTCAGGGAAAAAGGCTCTGGAATTATAAAGAAAATTATTGAACTTGGGATAAAAATCAATCTCCAGAAATTAGATGTTGGAGATTATCTTGCAAGCCAAGACCTTTGCATCGAGCATAAGACCGTCGAAGACTTTATTGATTCTATAATTGACAGGAGGCTTTTTACACAGCTCAAAGACATGAAAAAGTACAGGAAACAACTCCTTATTCTGGAGGGAGAATCCGATATTTATTCACATAGAAAACTGCATCCAAATGCAATAAGAGGCATGCTGGCAACTGTCTCTGTTGATTACGGCATCCCGATAATGTACTCGAAAAACCCTGATGAATCTGCCCTGCTTATGGCAGTGATAGCCAAGAGGATTCAGTCAAACGATAAAAAGGAATTCACACTACATAGCGCAAAGCCTCTCACACTAAAAGAACAGCAGGAATATATAATATCCGCCCTTCCTGGAGTCGGGCCAGTATTATCAAAACCCTTATTGAACCAGTTCGGGTCTGTGAAAAATATAATGGCTGCTTCTGAAGAAGACCTGAAACAGATTGACCTGATAGGTGAGAAGAAAGCATCCAAAATCAAGGAAGTAATTGACTCTGAATACAAAAACAAAGAAAACAAGGGCTGAATGATTGGACTAATCTTCAGAATACGCATCATCTGATACAAACAATGGCTCTGTGCTCTTTATCCCTTCCATAACCCTAATCTTATTATTGATGAATCTCCTGAATTTTTCATGTGACTCTGTCTCAACCCTGGCAATGATATCATACCTGCCGAATATCTCATGAAGCTCTGTTATCTCTGAAAATTTAGAAAGCGCTGCCTTAACTATTCCTTCTTTACCATGATCAGCCCTTATAAGAAGATATACAAGCGTCATTCCTTAACCAAATAGCCGGTTATATAAAAATGTTGTTGCTCATCAAGTCTATATTTTTCTTATTTTTTCGTACTGTTCAACAGGTTGAACAGTACTGGGTCTGTTTCCCTCAAGGCAAGCGAAAATTATCAAATTTTTTGATGCCCCCGAAAATCTATGATTTTCGTTGACTTTAGCGAAGCGGTTAAAGCCTTGAGCGAAAACAATATAAATTATCCCTGATTCAGTCTAGATATGAACGAAAGAGAAATAAGGGAAAAAATAGCTGATGGACATATTCATGTAAGGGTGATAGTGGAGATTGTCGGAAAACCGAAAGAATATGTGGAAGAGACATTGAAAGGCCATCTTAAGAACATAAAGGCTGATAAAAGCATTATTTTTGTCAAAGAAGAAATTGAGCCTGCTGAGAAGAGCGATGATTATTTCAGCTCTTTTGCTGAACTGGAAATCCTTTTGAAGAATCCTAATGAGCTGCTTTCTTTTTGTTTTGATTATATGCCTTCAAGCGTCGAGATAATCGAACCGGAAAGGCTCTATCTCAACAATCAAGATTTCTCGCAGTTCCTGAATGATATGCAGGCAAGACTGCATGCAGTCAACACTACTGCAATAACTGTGAGGGAAAAAAGCAAACTCCATATTAAGAACACAGCGGTGCTTATGAGGAATTTCATAGTGGTCATGCTAAGCAGCAGGCCGATGACTCTTGAGGAACTCTTGCCTTTTATGGGAGTAAGGAAAGAAGATATCATAAAAGTACTTGATGTACTGATAAAAGAAGGAAAAGTTAAAAAAGAAGGAGATAAATACAGAGCTGTACCAAAATGAGCCAGGATTATAAAAATGTCATCGAGGCTTTGCTTTTCGCATCCGGAAGGCTGATGGACATAAACACTTTGCTGAACCTAACAGGAGCTTCTGGCAAGCAGGTCCTGATCAATAATATCAATAAACTAAGACAGGAATACACAGACAGGGACTCTCCTCTGATGATAGTTGAAGAGAAAGATGGCTGGAAGCTTACTGTCAGGGAAGCGTATCTGCCTCATGTCCGTAAGATTGTTTCTGAGACAGAACTTCCAAAGACAATCCTCGAAACGCTTGCTGTGATTGCCTGGAAAAATCCTATTCTCCAGAGTGAAGTCGTAGACATAAGGCATAACAAAGCATACGAACATATTTCTGTTCTTGAGGAGCTTGGTTTTATCCGGAAGATCCCAGAAGGAAGGAGCTACAGGATAAACCTTACAGAAAAGTTCTTTGAATATTTTGATGTTGACGGAACAAAAGACATAAGGGATGTTTTCAGAAGAGTAGTCAACAAAGCAGAATTATCACACCCGCAAGAGCAGGAATCTGAATTAGTGGAAAATCTTCCTGACTGGTATGTGCAGGGAGCAAAATTCCTTGATGAAGAAGATCAGGAAAAAGATGAATTCGGAGAATTAGATAATGAAATTGCACCTGAAGCTGATGAAGAAAAAACTGATTTGGGTCATGAAGAATTCAGCGAACTCTGATTAGATAATTTTAGCACAAAACTTATAAACCTCACCAGTTCTAAATATTAGATATGGATAGTTTTCATACTTACCTGAAAAAGCAGCTTCTTGATTATGTTGAATCTGAGAGAGATAAGGGGGTAGCACTGGAGCAGATAGAGCAAGTGCTGTTGAATGCAGGACACCAAAAAAACATAGTGGATGAAGTATTTGATGAACTAAAGAAAGAACAGGCTGGAAAAAAGACTTCTCACAGCGACCCTGTTGAGAATGATCTTGTGGGCCAGCTGAAGAGCGCATTCCAACAATTCATGGCAAAGGCAAGCCAGAAAGAAGTAAAAGAAGCTAAAAAAGATATGACTGAAAGTGAAGAAGTTGTCAAGGAAGTCATTGAGGAAGCAGAAGTCATAGAAGAAAACAGGATGTTCGAGAGCATGACTTTTTTCGCTTACCTGATTATGCTTGCTGTCGTGATATTATTCACAGCAGGATCCACAGATTCTAATATTGTGAATGTGGCTATAGGTTTTGCTCCTGCTGTTCTGAGTATTTTTATATCATTCCTCGCTGTGTCTATAGCTGACAATGTGCCCCTGTATGTATTCATCCCTCTGATAATATCTTCTGCCTTCTATGCGCTGGGAAGATTTGCAGGACTAGGAATCTTTAAAGGATTGGACATAGAAGCATTGGCAATTGTGAATTTTCTTTTTGCATTCATATTCAACATTCTTGTGGTTTATGTACGGTTCCTAAAACCTAGAAGCATGATGCGAAAAGCCCTGAAAAGGAACATCCAACCTACATTGTACAATGAAAATTCCGTTGATATAAAGACCTTTTCTGAAGAACACAACACTACTGCCTCTCATCATACTCAGCATCACACTGAAAAAAAAGAGATCCAGGAACTAAAGAGAGAATTCAGGATCTGAAAATGTTCCTTCTGATGTGCCCGAAATGTAAAAATAAGATGAAGTACCAGCCAAGAGGCTCGCTGGATGGGAAAAAAAAGAAGTGCGTATACTGCGGATATAGTTTTACTGTTCATCCTGACCAGAAAAAGAGCAGAATCATTTCTTAAAATCTTCTTTTAAAGGCCCGTCTTTGATATTTTGTGTGTATCTGCACTTAGGAAATCTGCTGCATCCAAGAAAATGCCCGTACATACTCTTCTTCACAACTAACACGCCTTCCTTGCACTTAGGGCATTCTTCCTCAACAACATGATGCACCATCTCTGATTCTTCTTTCCTGATAAGCTTGTCTTTAGGCTTTTTTCCGCTGCATAAGGGATTGATGCACAATCTTTTTGGGATCTTGCCTTTCCTTATCTCAATAACCGGATAACCGCATTTTTCACAAGTCTGCCCAATACCTTTTACCTCGCCAGTCTTTGGTATTGAAAAGGTGGTCTTACAGTCAGGATATTTGTCGCAGGCTATGAACCTTGAGTTGTTTTTCTTGTTGTGGATAATGTGCAATTCTCCTTTTTTACAGACTGGACAAGGACCTACAAAACTTTTTTCCCTTTCGGTCTCTATATATGCTTTTGCAAGTTTTTTTCCTATATTAAGCTCATTTTTCTTGAAATCCACCAAAATATGTCTCAGTTCAGCCTTTGCTTTATTAAGTATTTTTTCAGGAGTCGTCTTTTTCTCTCTGATACCTTCCATCTCTTCCTCAAAAAACTGTGTTAGTTCCTCATCCAGTATTTTTGGGGAATGCTCTTCCAATGTCTCAATTGTCTGCATGCCCAGTCTCGTCACTTCAATGGACTTCCCCTGTATATATTCCCTCTCATATAGGTTCTCGATAATCTGGGCCCTTGTAGCTTTTGTCCCTAGATTCCTATCCTCTAACTCATTAATGATAGATGCCTCTGTAAATCTTTTAGGAGGCTGCGTCTCTTTTTCCAACTTAGTTATCTTTTTCACATTCACTATATCTTGGAGTTTCACTTCAGGAAGCTCTTCTTCTTTTAGCCTAAGATAAGGCTCATACAGCCCATACCAGCCTTTTTGTGTTGTCCTTGTGCCTTTGGCAATGAAATCTTCAGTATTTACATCAATAGTTATGGTCATTGTCTCCCTTGCTGCCCAGTCTCCGAATGTTGCAAAAAACCTTTTAACAATCAGGTCATAAAGCCTCTGCTGAGGTCCCTGGATATCTTTCGGAAAAAGTCCTGTCGGATAAATAGCTGGATGCGCCGGGTCTGTCTTTTTTCCGTTATTCGGATTTAGAGATTTCTTTGATAAAAGAGACTGGCCAAGCTTTGCGTATTTTGACTGTTTCATAAGTTCTGTTATAATCTTCCTATAGCCTATTTTATCTGGCAGCTGCTGGGAACTTGTTCTCGGGTAAGAGATATATCCCTTAATATAAAGTTCCTGAGCAGTATCAAGGGCTCTTTTTGGAGTCAATCCTATTGTGCCATACGCCTCTGTCTGCAGAGAAGTAAGGTCAAACGGAGTTGGCGGAGGATGTTTCCTCTCTGTCCTGTCTAATTTTTTTATGATGCCCTTATGGCCCTTGGTTTTCTTGAGTATATCATCAACCTGGCGCTCCTGCCAAAACTTATCTTTGTGATGCCAGGCCTCTATATCCCCCTTATGGCAGGCTCCGAGAAGCTGAAGCTGCCAATAAGGTCTTGGCTTGAATTTCTGGATTTCTTTTTCTCTCTTGCAAAGAAGCTTAAGCGCAGGCCCTTGCACTCTTCCTGAAGACATTGTCCTATATGCCTTGTTCTTCCTGATTGCCAGAGTCAGCGCCCTGGAAAGGTTGATGCCGTACATCCAGTCAAGAAAATGCCTTGTCTCTCCTGCCAGGGCCTGGCCCCAATCAAGTGTCTTTGACATAGAGTCATAGGCCTCAACAAGATCCGGAGCAGTCAAGGTCGAGAACTTCATCCTTTTTGCATCTTTCTTATTGCATAAGAACCTGATTGCATTGAGTCCTATGACTTCTCCTTCTATATCATAGTCACATGCAACTACAAAAGAACCTGAGAATTTGGCCTCTGCTCTGATTGTATCTGCATACTTTTTTGCATAAATCGCTTTTTTATTATCCTCATAGACTGGCTTCCAGTCTATGTCAAAAACCGGATAAGTAAATGATTTTTTTTTCTCTGCAACTGTAAAAAGATGGCCTACAGCAGGCACTATTGTAATTGTTTTTCCTTTGTGCTTCACAACATAATAGTTGACACCGTTAGCTCTTTTTGACTCTACTTTTGACTCTGCTAATGCTGCTGCAATCTTCTTTGCGGCAGAGGGCTTTTCTGTAATTATTAGTTCACGCATCACAAGAAAGAAGCAAAGAAGTCTATAAAAAAGTTTGCACAATCTTTAAAATTA
>JAFGSP010000001.1 GCA_016934775.1 Candidatus Woesearchaeota archaeon
AAATTCCCCCCACCTGCCCATGCATCCTCATGAAAAGTAATCTCTTTATTCGGCAGGCCAAGCCCTTTCTTCAACCATGTGTGTATATCTGAGAACACCTTGTTCTGATCCCATTTTTCTTCAGGCACGAACATGTGCTGGCCGATCATAACAAACCCTGTGTAATGGCTTCCTGTGATGCCCACGTTCTCAATATCATTAAATCTTAGGGAAAATTGGGGAACTACAAGAGGATTAGCAGGAGGCTCAACTGCTCCGCTAACAACGTGGGGCTGGAAATCATATATAGAGGCGCCGACCCAGTATTGATCTGCGCGCCATCTTGCCACTACAGGGTATCTCTTTATGGGAGTATATCCTAATTTTTCAAACATCTTTGCAAATTTCCTCCAGACTTCTATATAATCAAGCTCTTCTTTGGCAGGGCTGTTGCCTATGAACCTGTACCCTCCTGAACAAGCTGGGTCTCCGCATAACTTCTGCTCGCGGGTTGACCAGAAATAAGTTCCACAGTTTGAACATTTCTTCCTGCTGAAGCCTTCTTCTTTCAGGTGCTTGACTGCATAATATTTCTCTGGATTCTTAGAAGCAGTCTGCTTGAATTCCTTTTTCACTACCTTATCCGGCCTCATGATTCAAGAAGTGATGTGATTATAATTTAAATAACTTTTGGGGATTCATTTAAATATAAGTTTAATTCTTGAACGTTTAATGCCAAAATACCCTATCCCTGTTGTTAGACTTCTTATAGAAAATCCTGAGGGAAGAATTTTATTACTTAAACGTGTCGGAAAATATGGTCATGGACAATGGACACTTCCCGGAGGAAAAGCTGAATATGGACAACCTATTAAAGAAAATGCTAAAAGGGAATTAAAGGAAGAAACAGGTTTAGATATTAAAGTAAGAAACGGTCCGTATCATACTCAGGATAGTCCACCCACCCCTAAAGAAAATTATCATGCCATAACCCTTTATTTTAGAACTGATCAACCAGCAGATTTAGATATTATTCTAAATCATGAATCAAGTGATTTCGCATGGGTCTCTCCTGAGGATCTAGGTAAATATGATATTGCTTTTGGCAATCGAGAGGGAATTGAAGCATATCTCAATATAAAAAACCAAGAATAATCTCCCCTGCCTCCCTCAAATCTTTTCCAAAACTGATTATTCCTTCTTCATGGCCTGACATCACAATAATTTTCTTCTCTCTGGCACCTGTTTCTCTGATTAATCTCATGATCTCATGTGCCATCTCTGGGGTGCCGTAAGGGGCTTTCTTTGTTGTAGGAACATTGTTGAGAAGCTTTTTCCATAAGTTTAAGGAATGAATATGGATGACTGCGTTTGCGCTTGGATCTGCCTCATAGACAGCAGCATGCGTGAGTGATTCAGAAGATGCTTTTGTCTCCCCGATACACTTGACATAGTTCTTTTCAAAGTTATATTCAATTATTTCTGCGTAATGTTTTTTTTCTAATTTTGGAAAATAGCCTGTTGCGCTGCCTGTTATGATAAATCCCTTATCAGAGCGGATGCTTATGTTTCCAAATCCAATGCCATTATCATACATTCCAATAAACCCTTTTTCATAGAGAAGAGAGCGCCACCTGTTTATTTCAGTATCATCGAACTGGATGTGTTTTTTAATCCATTCACAATTGAATTTGATATAGCCTTCATCCATTTTTTTCAGGGTATAGCTTTTTTATGCCCTCTTTATCAGCCCCGCATACCCCTCTTTCTGTAATCAACCCTGTAACCAGTCTTGCAGGTGTGACATCAAATGCATAATTAGCTGCAGGGCTTTTTTCAGGTGTTAGGAGTACTTTAGTTAGCTCTCCTGAGTTGTCCTTGCCCTGGATGTATTTCACTTCCTCATCGCCTCTCTGCTCAATAGGAATGTCCATGCCGCTGCTGGTCTTCCAGTCAAAGGTTGAAGAAGGCAAAGCCACGTAGAATGGCACATTAGTATCCTTGGCAGCCAATGCTTTAAGATACGTGCCTATCTTGTTTGCCACATCGCCTGTATAAGTTGTCCTGTCTGTGCCCACAACAACCATATCGACCATGCCGTGCTGCATGAGATGGCCGCCGACATTATCCGCAATGATAGTATGAGGAATTCCGTGCTGCAATAATTCCCAGGCAGTTAATCTGGCGCCCTGGTTCCTAGGCCTGGTTTCGTCAACCCAAACGTGCACTTTTATCCCTTTATCAAAAGCAGCGTAAATAGGAGCTGTGGCTGTCCCGTAATCAACTGTGGCAAGCCATCCTGCATTGCAGTGTGTAAGTATATTCACAGGACCTTCTTTTTTCCTGCTGATATCTTCAATAAGCTTCATGCCGTGCTGGCCTATCTTCCTGCACTGTTCAACTATCTCTTCTGTAATCTTATTTGCAGTCTCAAAAGTAGCAGCTGCCTTGTCTGTCTTGTCTTTAGTCTCTTTAAGCTGCCAGTCCACAGCCCAGGCAAGATCAATTGCTGTGGGTCTTGTGCTTTTCAGTTTCCTTGCTGCCTCTTCCAGATCAATACATTCAAGAGCTGCAAGATACATCCCGTAGCCTGCTGTAGCGCCTATAAGAGGAGCGCCCCTGACATGCATATCTTTTATTGCAATGGCTGCATCATCAAGCGTTTTCAGATCTTCTATGATAAACTTATGAGGTAGATGTCTCTGGTCTATTATCTGTATTAGTTTTTTATCTCTTTCGTTGACCCAAATTCCCCTGTATTGCTTCCCATCTACATTCACTATAAATCACCCACATGGAAAAAGAAGTTAGCTTTAAATATAAATTTTCTTCTCCCTAATCCAAAAATGGGGGAGATTAATATAAGGCATATTTCTTTAGAAGGTATTAAAAATATCTCTGCTGATGCCACGCTTCAGCGGGAGAATAACTCAAACACAATCAAGTTCACCAATGATGAGTTTGAGTTCAGCATTGTCTCGAATGATTCTGTTGACCTTGATGACTTCTATAATCTTCTTATGAAGAAGGAAAAAAGAATCTCACTAAAATGCATCCTTCAAAAAAAGGATAAGACCTACAAAGGTACTAAAAAGCTGGTCTGGAAAGACAACAGGATAGCAATCTCCCAGGGCGGCATCAGGCTTGAGTTTGAGGACGAGGCTGTAGAGATGCTCACAGAGGTAATACAGTCATTAAAATCCTAAGTTTTATAAAGAATTTATATTTCTTTTATGATGCGCGACGATGGTTAAATGGCATAATACGACCTTGCCAACAGGTGAAATCAGGGCTTTCTGAGTTTTCGCCAGGATCAAAAAGGTTGTGTCCTGGGTTCGATTCCCAGTCGTCGCAGCTTTTTTCAAAGCAAGACGAATGGGTTTCCGAGTGATAACGAGGATACCCAGTCGTCGCACTTGTTTTTCTAAAGCAGCCCATATCCTTCCAGCATCCTTGTCACCTCGGTGGGCGCATCTATCACACCAAACCTCACCAGAAAATATAGCACAACAAGAACTATAGCCACTAAAATCAATAGCATGATCAGATTGGGGCCGCCTCCCTGCTGACGCATAGCCCCTCTCATAGCCATCCTCTGCTGCTCGTACATGTTCAGGGCGGCCTTAGACGGCTGCTGGTTGTATTGATTATTCTGCATCATCCTTGGGTCCATCTGGGGGTTTTTCACTGCCATAGCTATCTTATTTTGAGTTTTCTTTATAAATTTTTTTAGCGACAAATATAATCAT
>JAFGSP010000002.1 GCA_016934775.1 Candidatus Woesearchaeota archaeon
AAAGTCGAAAATACAGGGCTGCCTCTTGCTGTCAAGCTTGGCCCAGGACTATTGACAAGCATCTATGACGGTGTCCAGAGGCCGCTGCCTGTTCTTGCAGAGCAGATGGGCGAATATATCGAAAGAGGTGTCTATGCTTCCGGCCTTGATGAAAAGAAAAAATGGGAATTCAAGGCTACTGCCAAAAAAGGAGACAGTGTAAAGCCAGGGCAGATACTCGGTGATGTTGTTGAGACATCGACAATCACCCACAAGATCCTTGTGCCGCCATTTCCGGGATTTGAAGGAGAGATTTCAGACATTAAATCAGGAAGCTATACTGTAAATGATGTAATTGGTAAGCTGAAGAACGGCAAAGAGCTTAAACTGAGCCATGAATGGCCTGTGAGAGTTCCAAGAAGAGTTAATGAAAAGCTTGCCCCAAAGACGCCGTTGCTTACAGGACAGAGAATCTTTGACGGGCTTTTCCCATTGGCAAAAGGCGGTGTCGCAGCTATACCAGGCCCATTCGGAGCAGGTAAGACAGTGTCACAGCAGCAGCTTGCTAAATGGTCTGATGCTGACATCGTCGTATATATAGGCTGCGGTGAAAGAGGAAATGAGATGACTGAAGTTCTTACAGAGTTCCCTCACCTTCTTGACCCTAAGTCAGGAAAGCCATTGATGAACCGGACTGTTCTTATTGCAAATACAAGTAATATGCCGGTGGCTGCAAGAGAAGCTTCAGTCTATACTGGAATCACAATTGCGGAATATTATAGAGACCAGGGTTATTCTGTTGCACTTATGGCAGACTCAACATCAAGATGGGCAGAAGCAATGAGAGAGATCTCATCAAGGCTTGAAGAGATGCCAGGTGAAGAAGGATATCCTGCTTACCTTGCAACAAGGCTGGCTGAGTTTTATGAAAGAGCCGGAATATGCAATACTCTTGCAGACAATAAGGGATCTGTCTCTGTTATCGGGGCTGTAAGCCCGCCTGGTGGAGACTTTTCAGAGCCTGTTACCCAGAACACATTGAGGGTCACAAAGGCATTCTGGGCTCTTGATGCAAAGCTTGCACAGAGAAGGCACTTCCCGAGCATCAACTGGCTGACATCATACAGCCTGTATAACAACACGCTTGCAGACTGGTATGCAGATAATGTATCTCCAAACTGGACAAAGACAATGGGAAGAATAATGTCCATACTCCAGGAAGAAGAGAAGCTGCTTGAGATTGTGCAGCTTGTCGGCAGCGATGCATTGCCTGAAAGAGAACAACTGACTCTTGAGATTGCGCGTATGCTCAGGGAATTTTTCCTGCAGCAGAACGCATTCCATGAAATCGATACATACTGTCCACCTGAAAAGACATTCCTGCTTGGAGAGACTATCCTGTATTTTGCAGATAAGGCTTACCAGGCGCTGGAAGAAGGTGTGGCAATATCAACATTGCTCAACTTAGAAGGAAAAGAAAAAATCGCGAATGTCAAGTTCATCGCAGATTTCAAGACAGAGCTGAACAAGATCAGGCTTGAGATGGACAGCGAATTCGCAAAGATAGGATAAATTAAGTTTATTTATGTTCAAAAATATAACAAGGTGAATATCAATGCTAAACGAGTATAAGACAATCAAAAGGATTGCAGGACCGCTGGTCTTTGTCGAGAAGACCCATCCTGTCGGCTACGGAGAGCTTGTCTCAATGAAACTGAGCGATGGCACAGTCAAGAACGGCCAGGTGCTTGATACAAGCGATGAGCTTGTAGTTGTACAGGTCTTTGAAGGCACTTCAAGGATTGATAAGGACTCATGGGTGAAGTTCATGGGTGAGACGATCAAGCTGGGAGTATCTGATAAGATGCTTGGACGTATACTGACTGGAAGAGGAAAGCCAAGAGACGGCGGACCAGAAGTCATCCCAGAGGATCATGTTGATATCAACGGAGCAGCTATCAACCCGTACACAAGGAAGAGCCCTGCAGATTTCATCCAGACAGGTATTTCAACAATTGACGCCACTAACACACTGGTCAGAGGCCAGAAGCTTCCGGTGTTTTCAGGAAGCGGTCTGCCGCACAACGAGATTGCACTTCAGATTGCAAGACAGGCTAAAGTGCCTGGCCAGGAAGGAAAGTTCGCAGTAATATTCGCTGCAATGGGTATCACAAACGAAGAGGCTCAGCATTTCATGAAGGATTTCCAGGACACAGGTGCATTGCAGAGAGCTGTTGTATTCCTTAATCTTGCAGACGACCCTGCTGTCGAGCGTATAATAACGCCAAGGATGGCTCTTACAACTGCAGAATACCTTGCTTTTGAGAAAGACATGCACGTGCTTGTCATCCTGACAGACATGACAAACTATTGCGAGTCATTGAGAGAAGTGGGCGCGGCTAGAGAAGAGATCCCCGGAAGAAGGGGTTATCCGGGATACATGTATACTGACCTTGCTTCAATATATGAAAGAGCAGGCATGATCAAAGGAAAAAAAGGATCTATAACACAAATTCCTATCCTTACTATGATCGGTGATGATATTACTCATCCAATCCCAGACCTTACAGGATATATCACAGAAGGCCAGATTGTGCTTGCCAGAGATTTGCATAGAAAGGGCATATATCCTCCTGTTAACGTATTGCCTTCATTGTCAAGGCTTATGAACGCAGGCATAGGCCCTACAAAGACACGGGAAGACCATAAACAAGTATCTGATCAGTTGTATGCCAACTATGCTGAGGGTGTTGACCTTAGAGGCCTTGTGGCGATTGTCGGAGAGGAAGCCCTTTCTGAAAGAGACAAGAGGCTGCTGAAGTTTGCTGAAGCATTTGAGCAGAAGTTTGTGCAGCAGGCAAAATCAGAAGATAGGGATATTGAATGGACACTTGGGATAGGCTGGGACCTTATGAGGAAGATGCCTAAGAAAGACCTGACAAGGATAAAGCCTGAATTCAGGGACAAGTATTACGGAAAAGGTGAAGAGTAATGGCAAAAGAAGTGATGAAGAAGATTATCGAAGGTAATGAGACTTATTATGAAAAAGTAGACAACTGGGAAGAGATACAAAGAGGACAGTCTCCGAAGATCACCCTTATAACTTGTTCTGATTCAAGAGTCAGCGGACACATAATAAACAAGGACATGGTAAATTTTGTATTCCATATAAGGAATATCGGAAACCAGATAGAGAATAATTTCGGGAGCGTGGATTATGGAGTTCAACATCTCCGCACACCTATATTGCTGATCCTGGGGCATACTGACTGCGGCGCTGTAAAAGCGTCCCAGAAAGACTTCTCAAAAGAGACAGATGAGATCAAAAAAGAATTATATCCTTTGTACTTCAATCTCATGCCTGCTGTAAATAAGAATGATAAAGATGATAAGAAATACATCTCAAGGCTTGTCCAGCATAATGTTGATATCCAGGTAATGGATGCCATGAACAGGTATACATCTGAAAACACCTTCATCGTGGGCGCTGTTTTTGACATGCACAAGCATTACAGCGACAAAGAAGGCAGGATTATCATAACAAACATCAATGGCCTGACTGATGAAGATGCATTAAAAGGGCACCCGCTGCTGGCTGCTATCGAAGAGAACCTCAGGGATGTGAGGGTCAAAAGGCTGTAATCAGAAGCTGGACTATACGAAAAAATAACTATGGTCAACAAGTAAAATGGAAGTTAAACCAACCAAGGCTTTAACCGCTTCGCTAAATCCTTGAGGTAAACAAAGCCAGTACAGTTCAGCTAGCTGAACTGTACGAAAAAATAACTATAATCAAAACCAAAATGGAAGTTAAACCGACAAGATCAGAGCTGATAAAGCTAAAGAAGAGGATCAAGCTGGCCCAGTCAGGCTATAAGCTGCTTAAGAAAAAAAGAGACGGGCTGATCCTTGAATTTTTTGAGATACTCAAAGAGACAAAATCTGCAAGAAAAGAACTGATCGAAAAGTACAAGGGCGCTACTAAAAAAATAAACACAGCAAGAATCATCGATGGTGATTTTGCTGTGAAGAGCGCGGCCATGGCCATAGCGAAAAAGCCAGTGGTTGATGTCGAGACAAAGAACATAATGGGCGTCGTCGTGCCAAGCATCAGGAGCGAAAATGTAAAAAAGAGCATCGCTCAAAGAGGGCTTGGCATAGTGAACACGAGCGCTGCCATCAACGAGGCTGCCAACTCTTATGAAGAACTGCTCGAATACATCATATTCGTGGCAGAGGTCGAAACTTCTATGATGAGGCTCCTTGAAGAGATAGACAAGACAAAGAGAAGAGTAAATGCTCTTGAATTTGAGGTCATCCCAAAGATGATCAGGATAAAGAACTTCATCCAGTTAAGGCTGGAAGAGCAGGAAAGAGAGACTATCTTCAGGAGCAAAAGGATAAAGAAGAAGAGGTAATTCTGTATTAATTTTTTAGTGGTCAAATAAAGAATATTTATATAAAACGACTAAATTTTGTGAATGAAAATAATGGAAAGGTGAATGTGAAGATGACTGATTTGACAAGAAAACAACTGGACCAGATTGAAATGTATACCGGGATGTGGTTAAGTGTGTTAGGAAACATTGGTCTTCCTTCAGGCTATGATCTTGATATTGAAACTTGTGTAGATGATGGTTTCCCGGGATTTGTTCATAACCAAAATCTCACTTTTGAGGGAGAACCATCTGACGATAGTGAATTAATTCAAAGGATTAGTGATGCTCAAGTTTTCTATGCTCACCATCATCAGGTGGCTCCTGAAGGATGGAATAAATATGTACTTGATTTAGACAATATAGCTGCTGTTGATAGGGATAGTATCTCTTCTGACAATTCAGTTGAAGAACTAGCAAAAGGAAGAGTACAAATCATGGTAAGCCCTGACAATTCAACAATTGTAACTGGCATCCCTGGAGATGCATATGCAAGCCATGTTGATGGTACTGGCCCTGCATTTGGAGTTCCTTACTCAAGAGAAAACGGAGTTGGTTGATCCATTAAAGGTCATGGGACTAAGGCTTGCCCTCGCAATGTACACAGAATCAAATCTGAATATGGTTGTAGGAAAGCATGGAAAGTGCGGCTTATTTGTCCATAATGCGCCTCAGGTTGATCCGGTGGCAAAGCTTTTTGGGCTTGCTCTGGATGAGTCACATTATTCTGGAGAAAATTATGATGCAACAGATTTTGCAGGATATGAACTAAGCCAAAAAGATGACGCTATTGAACAATTAAGAACAATTCTCGAAAGGTATTGCCCATCTGCAAAGGTCTATGAATCAAGACCCTTCACAGTAGATAGGCATCATAGATTGCCCAAGGAATAAGATATCTATTTTTTTCCTTTTCTCTATTTTTCTCCACTGGACATTAATTCATTCACTATGTTCATTCATACTATCCAGTGATTAAACACGCACTGGACATTCTTGCGTAGGATTTTTAAATACTTACCTACTACATTATATACATGCCTGCATTCAAAGTTGTGGAAAATAGACTCAATATTGATAAAAAATTAAATAAGCTTGACAAATTTGTCCTTGACATTGTTTCAGTTATAGAAAAATACACAAACTATGTCATCATAAGCGGCTATGTTGCTATATTTTTTGGAAGATCAAGAGCAACAGAAGATGTTGATATGTTCATTGAACAGCTATCCTATGGTTCTTTTGAGAAACTATTTCAAGATCTGAAAAAAAAAGGTTATGAGTTTAATGAAGACGATCCAAAGAGGCTTTTCGAAGATTACCTTATGCAGGGAACATCAATTAATCTTTGGGAGGATGAATTTCCATTGCTAAGGATGGAAATTAAGATTGCAGAAAAATACACTCAGAAAGACCAATTAGCAAATAGCATTAAAGTAACATTAAACAATAAATTTAGATTAAATTTTTCACAGATAGAAACGCAGATTGCCTACAAGAAATTTATAGCAAAATCCGAAAAAGACATGATGGATGCAAGGCATCTTGAAATTGCTTTTGAGGGTCTTAGTATAGAAAAAATTAACTACTACAAAGAGTTGTTTATTAAAGAGTTTAAGAAATGAAGGAAACCAGAAAATATTATGTGGAAAAATGGGCACGTTATGTAAGGGAACATGACAACTCTGACTGGTCAGAACAGCAG
>JAFGSP010000059.1 GCA_016934775.1 Candidatus Woesearchaeota archaeon
GCTGATACTTGACTTTATCATCGAGGACGCAACTGATAATTTTGATGTTGCCCTGTCTGAATATGATAAAGTAAGGAAAAATATCAACATTTTCTTAGTAATCATCATAGTATACAGCACTGGATTGGCCATAGCTATCGGAAACTCTCTCAGCAGGCCGATAACTCATTTAAGAGATATGGCAAATGAAATTGGAAAAGGTAACCTGGATGTTGAGATCAAGTTAAAGACCCATGATGAACTGGCAGAGCTAGCTGCTGATTTCAATAAGATGACGCACGGCCTCAAAAAGTCCAAGAAAGAAATTGAAGAGAAGAATCTGGAATTGCTGAAGGATTTTGAAAAGCTTAAATCACTTGATCTGTTGAAAGACCAGTTCCTGTCTAATGTTTCTCATGAGCTAAAAACACCCTTAACCTGTATAAAATCATATTGCAATCTTATCCTGGACGGGATTCAGGGAACTGTAAAGCCTGAACAAAAAAAATCACTCAAAATAATCAATGAATCTGCCGACAGCCTTCTTGTAATAGTGAACCAGCTCCTTGACTTATCCAGATATGAGACAAACAGGGCAAAGCTTAATCCTGAAGAATGCGATATTGAGAAATTGCTAAGAGACACTATCAAAGAATTTGATGCTCTCGTGACAAAGATAAATGGCAGGATAAAAATAAAAGCTACTCCAGGAGTCCATAAAGCCCATAACTGCCTTGTTGATATCGACAAAATCAGAGAAGTTTTCAGGAATATAATCAGCAACTCAATAAAATACAAGAGCGAAAGAGACCTTAATATTGATATTAGCCTTAGTGTGGTGAATCTGGAAAAGAAATTTCTGATGCTTTCTTTTAAGGATAATGGCCTTGGCATATCTAAAGAGAACCTTAAGCATATCTTTGATAGATTCTTCCAAGTGGATGAATCCATGTCAAAGAAAGTTGGCGGCACAGGATTGGGCCTTTCTATAACAAGGCACATAATAAAGATGCACAAAGGAAAGATTGAGGTCAGGAGTGAGCTTGGAAAAGGGACGGAGATAGTTGTGCATCTTCCTATATATAAATCCAAATCAAAAGCCTGACCCAAACACTTATAAATTCTCTTTCCTCTCTGAAGGAAAAACAAGTTTCATCTGAAAAGCTGTTTCTTGTAACTTATGAGGTGCTCATATGGCAGAAAACAAAATAAAAGAAGGTTCAAAAGTCAAGTTCCATTATACAGGCAAACTGACAACAGGCGAAGTCTTTGACACGTCTGAAAACAGGGATGCCCTTGAATTTATTGCTGGAAAAGGCATGATAATCCCGGGTCTTGAAAAAGAGATGATGGGCCTGAAAAAGGGAGACAAAAAAACAATAACCGTCAAGGCTGAGGATGCATACGGCCAATATAATAAAGAACTTGAAAAAGAAGTGCCGAAAGGCCCGCTGCCGCCTGAGATGAAGCTGGAAAAAGGCGCTGTACTCTATCTAAAAAGCCCCGAGGGACATCCTATTCCTGTAAGAGTAGTTGATGTAAAGGAGAAAACAATCGTGCTTGACCTTAACCATCCTCTGGCTGGAAAAGATCTGGTGTTCGAGTTCGAGATTGTTGAGGTGAACTGATCAGACTTTTAAATCCATTATTTTTATATTTATAATATGGTTTCTTTATTCTCTTCAAGATAATACAACAAAATATTTAAGCCAATTCAGAATACAGGTGATAAAATGCTCAGAACACACACTTGCGGGGAACTCAGGAAAAAGGACATAGGCAAAAAAGTAGAGTTAGCTGGATGGGTCCAGGCATACAGAGACCACGGCGGCGTGATTTTTATTGATTTGAGAGATAGATACGGGCTTACTCAAATTGTCTTTGATCCCAGCCATGACAAGAAAGTCCATACCCTGGCAAATTCATTGAGAAGAGAATGGGTGATCAGGTCTTCTGGAAAAGTCAGGTTCAGGGGAAAGGGTTTGGTCAATCCGAAATTAGATACAGGTGAGATTGAAATACTTGCTGACAGCCTTGAAATCTTAAATAAAAGCGAAGCACCCCCTTTTGAGATCAACGATAATCTTCCCAATGAAGATTTAAGGCTTAAATACAGGTATCTTGACCTGAGAAGGCCGGATATGCAGTCAAATCTTGAAACCAGGCATAAGGTCATTACTGCAACCAGGCAATATCTGAATGAAAACGGATTCCTTGAGATAGAGACGCCTATGCTTGCGAAGTCAACTCCGGAAGGGGCGCGTGATTACCTAGTGCCAAGCAGGGTAAATATGGGAAAATTTTATGCATTGCCCCAGAGTCCGCAGCTTTATAAGCAGATTCTCATGATTTCAGGTATGGATAAATATTATCAGATAGCCAGATGCCTCAGGGATGAGGACCTGAGGGCAGACAGGCAGCCTGAGTTTACGCAGATTGACCTTGAAATGTCTTTTGTTGAGCCTGAGGATATATATGTTCTTGTAGAAGGCATGCTAAAAAAGATATGGAAAAACGTCCTGAATGTGAATATTCAGACACCTTTCCCAAGAATAACGTATGATGAAGCAATAGATAGATATGGATGCGACAGGCCTGATACAAGGTTCGGGATGGAACTTATCAATGTTACCGAGACAATGACAGGAAGCGAGTTCAAGGTCTTTGAAGATGTTATAAAGGCAGGAGGATGCATAAAATGCATCAATGTAAAGAATTCAGGATTCTCAAGAAATGATATTGATTCTTTCATTGAGTTTGTCAAGATATATGATGCTAAAGGGCTTGCCTGGATGAGGATGGCTGAAAAGCTGGAATCAAGCATCACTAAGTTTTTCAGTGATGCTATCCTAAAGAAAGTCCAGCAGAAGACTAAAGCTGAGAAAGGTGATTTGCTGCTGATTGTGGCTGATAAGAAGCACAAGATTGTGAATGATGCTCTTTCTGCACTTAGGCTGAAATTAGGGAAAGACCTTGGAATGCTGGACAGGAACAAGTATAACTTCCTATGGGTGATTGATTTCCCCATGGTAGAGTATGATGAGAATGAGCAGAGGCATGTTGCAGTCCATCATCCGTTCACGAGCGCAAGGCCTGAAGATATGAACTACCTTGAAAAAGATCCAGAAAGAGTAAGGGCAAGGGCGTATGATGTAGTGCTCAATGGCTGGGAGCTTGGAGGCGGCAGCATAAGGATACATGATCCTGAAGTACAGAGAGCTGTATTCAAGACAATCGGCCTGAGCAAGAAAGAGGCTGAAGACAGGTTCGGCTTCCTGCTTGAGGCTTTCAAATACGGCGCGCCTCCCCACGGTGGTCTTGCCCTGGGTGTTGACAGGGTCATTGCCATGATAACCCAGAGCGAATCAATCAGGGATGTTATTGCATTCCCGAAAAACAAGAATGCTGAAGAGCTGATGGTTGGTTCGCCTTCTGATGTAGATGA
>JAFGSP010000060.1 GCA_016934775.1 Candidatus Woesearchaeota archaeon
AGAATACGCGTTTGCCTTATTTTTCAATAACGCCGACATTCAGCATCTGCCCTGATCATGGGTATGTCACAGGAGAGCATTTCAAATGCCCTAATCCTACAGAATCCGAAGAGACTTGCAGCAAGAGATGCGAGGTATATTCAAGGATTGTAGGCTATTACAGGCCAGTAGACCAATGGAATGCAGGAAAAAAAGAGGAATTCAGGCAGCGCCTTGAATTTTCAGAAGATCTTGCGCTCAAAAATACATTTATGCATAAATCTGAACTCCTGCAGGCCGAAGAAGAGAGGAATCCTGCTCTTGGGCTGCCGCAGGTAGGGGCGATGATATCTAAGTATATGGTATTTTCGTTGCCGCATTGTGAGAAATGTGCATCTGTAAAAGAGCTCCTTGCATCTTCAGATATCAGGGGATCTGATACAAGCCTAAAAGATGACGAAGGTGTGCGAGAATTCCGGAAATATTACAAAGTCTTAAAAGATAAGCTAAAGAGGAACAGTGACGGAAGCCTTCCGATTCCTACTGTGCTTTTCTTTGACAGCAATGAAAATATAATCGGTACTGCGCATGACACTGATCAGGTCAGGTCCCTGTTGGGGAACTGATTTTTTTAATTATTAATATGGCAATAGACATCAAAGGGGTGCAGAGAATAGACTTGATGAACTATTCTCCCAATACTTCCCTGACCATTTTTCTTTCAAGGTGCAATTTTCATTGCCCTTTCTGCCATAACCCTGAATTAGTTATCGGTCATGACAGGCTGAAATCTATACCAGAGGAAGAAGTGCTTGATATGCTTCGCTCAAGAAAAGAATGGTATGATGCTGTCTGTATAACTGGCGGAGAGCCGACTCTCCATTCAGATCTCCCGGCTTTTATAAAAAAAATCAAAGATATCGGGCTCCTTGTCAAGCTGGATACGAACGGCACAAACCCAGCAATGCTTAGTGAGCTTATCGGATCAGGACTTGTGGATTTCATATCGGTCGATGTGAAGGCAACTATGGAAAAATATGACAAGGTCACCCAGGTCAATACAGATACAGAAAGCATCAAAAAAACAATAAGCCTGCTAAAAAATAGCAAAGCAGATTATGAATTCCGCACTACTGCAATCCCTTTTTTTCATAGCGAAGAGGATTTCCTAAAGATAGGTGAAATGCTTTCTGGAAGCAAAAAATTTTCTTTGCAGCAATTTCGGAATGATAGGCCCATGCTCAATAATTCTTTTATGAGCCAGCCGAGATTTACAGAGAAGCAGCTCATGGATATAAAAGCGCTGATGGTGCCTTACTTCGATGAAGTTGAAATAAAGAATATCTGATTTGCTTTCAAAAGATAGCTGGATTTTCTTTTTTTGATTTTTCGATGAAGCAAAACCATTAAAAATCCAATTGGTTTTACATAAGATATGGAAAGAGAAAAACTAAAACAGCTTCTTGAGGTATTTATGACCTTGCAGATCACAAAAGAGCTTCCGAGACAGGGATTCATCTATTCAGGCTTTAAGAGGAATGATGTGAATTCTGTGGCCGCACATTCTTTCAATGTGATAGCATTCTCATTTTTGCTTGGACGGGAGCTGAAAAAACAAGGGATAGCATTGGATGTAGAAAAGATAACAAGAATAGCTCTTGTGCACGATATGGGTGAGGCGATAACAGGCGATATCGGCACATGGGTCAAGGTCCTTGCTAAAGGCAGGTTCGAGCAGGTAGAGAATAAGGCATTCAGGCTTCTTGTAAGGAATCTTACTGATAAGGAAGACCTGATTGATTTGTTCGAAGAATACAGCAAGCTTGAGACATTGGAATCTCAGATCGTCAAGCTTGCAGATGCCCTTGATGCGATGGCCCAGGGATTGAATACGCCCGGTGCAAAACTTGATGATTGGAAGCTTGCCGACAAGAGGATACTTCATGGAAAAGTCAAAGATGCGTCCTTAAGAAAGATTCTTGAGGATGCAATAGAGATGCTTTTTTCACATGAGGTCACATATTTTCGCGGGCATATAGAAGATAAAGAAAAAACAAAGAAAAAATGAGGCTTGTTCTTGCTTCTGGTTCTATTAGGAGAGCAGTTCTATTAAAAGAGGCAGGAATCGATTTCATCGTCTCTCCGAGTAATATCGATGAGTCTAAAGTGCAAAAAAAAGACCCTGCTGCCTTGGTAGAAGAGTTAGCATTTCTAAAGGCACAATCTGTTTCAAAAAGATATCCAGATGATGTAATACTTGGAGCAGATACGATTGTTGTATGTGAAAGAAATATAATAGGAAAGCCGGCATCATTGGAAGATGCAAAAAAAATTCTTTCATCACTTTCAGGAAAGGTGCATCATGTTTATACCGGGATATGCCTATTATCGATGGCAGGGGGGTGGAAAAAAATATCACATGAAAAGACAGAAGTCAAGTTCAGAAATTTGTCAGAAAAAGAGATTGCAAGATTTGTTGAAGAAAAAATGCCCTTGGACAAGGCTGGAGCATATAGCGCAGAGGAGAAAGACTTTATCGAATATATTTATGGGTCAAAAACAAATGTATTTGGCCTGCCTATGGAAATAACCATCGACTTATTGAGGCAATACGGAATAAAGGTGAGATAAGATGGGATGCAGAAAAGAAAAAAATATTGTGGCGTGCAACTGCACATATGAGCCATGCTCAAGAAAAGGGATCTGCTGCGAGTGTATAGCCTATCACAGGAAAAATGATGAGCTTCCTGCTTGCTATTTCGATGATTCGGATGAATCTACCTATGATCGGAGCATAGAATCATTCATAAAATCAAGGAAAGGATAGGATTAAAGAAGGAAAGAGATCTCATTTATTATATAGAAAAGTATCATCGAGCACACGGTGTTGATAAGATAGAAATGCAATTTTCGAAATATTGTTTCTGAAGGGATCACTAAATTGAATAATATCCTGGAAATGTATTTTAAAAAAAGCATGATCGCAGCATAGGTAAGAAATTCTGCCCTTATGAATAGCACAGCAAGAAAAAAAAGGAAAACTTCATGTATTGTGCTCAAAACATGCCTCTGCTCGAAAAACCCGTAAACTAGCCTGTTGATGTCTGCAATGAGCAGGATTAGGAGGCTGTAAATGGGGCCATAAAAATAGACTGCAGATACTCCAAAGATAAAAGAGAGATCTATTGGAAAAAACCGGAACTTTACCTTAAATATATTTTTTGCAGTATCTACAAAATAATATATTAGCACAAAAAAGAATTCTTTTTTTATGATATATAAGAAAAGGACAAGCAGCAATGGAGCCAGTGTTTTGAGATTGAATCTCTTTGCCTGGTCAATTATGGATTTTTTAGCCATAATAAGCTTATAGATTTTAGATTATATAAACTTTGTCTGATAGCAAAATCTTTTTAAATAATTAACAATTGTTAATTTTTTATTTTATGCCTTTTAGAATAAGTATTTTGATTGCAAGGTACAAGAGATGATGCCAATATGAAGACACCACAGGAAATAATAGTGTGGTATGTGCTTCCTGCATTGAGGAGGGAGCTTGCGCTCTCTTTAAAACGCAAAGGGATGAAGCAGAAAGAGATAGCTTTAGTCATTGGAGTTACAGAGCCTGCTGTCTCGCAATACCTGAAAAGCAAACGAGCCAATGATATTGAATTCAACAGAGAAATAATTGATGAAATTAAGAATGCAGCAAATCAAATGACAAGCGATATGACTTGCCATAGGTATGAGCTTCAGCATCTCCTGAATCTGATTACAAGGACAGGAGAACTCTGTGAAATACATAGGAGATATGATGATGTGCCAGCTTGCTGCAATGTGTGCATCAATCAAAATAAAGGTGATCTTGAATGCAAGTCTATCTAGATAGTGGTGCGACCACAAGGCTCGCGGATGAAGTGCTTGATGATATGATGCCCTTCCTTAAAGATAAGTATGGCAATGCTTCTTCCCTGCATCGTCGGGGAAGGGAAGCAAAAAATGCTATTGAGGAAAGCAGGAAAATAATAGCGGATTCGATAAATGCTTTACCAGGTGAGATAATATTTACTTCTGGAGGCACTGAAGCGAACAATTTTGCAATTAAAGGTG
>JAFGSP010000061.1 GCA_016934775.1 Candidatus Woesearchaeota archaeon
CAAAGGAATACATGGAAAAGCAAGAGGCTCATCATGCCAAAGCCATTAAATGGAATCCCCGCCATTTATGGTTGGGGAGGATGTCAATTACATTTTTCATATTGTAAACGTGTTAGAAAAATCAGGGTTCATATAGAATCCGGCCGAAGGATATCATTGAGTGAGCGTGTATCAGCAATTTCATCATTCTCGATTTTGGTGATTGTGCTGAATAAAATATATTCTTCAGTCATATCTAATTTGATCCATCCTTCTGCAAGTCTATCCTAATATTTTAAGTGAGAGAATCTTTGCCACCATCCGTCTTTCCTGATTCCCTAATCGAACATGTCAACGTACAGGGGACTGCCATCTCCTACCTTGTCTGTAGTGAGAATAAGTCCTGCAGAATCAATCTTATCTTGTTTTTCATAAGGAACTACAAAATATTTTTTGGTCATTTTTCTAGGGAACAGATGCTTATTTTTAAGAATATTATCAAAACCTTTTTATTAGGCGGAGTAATTTCAAATAGTAATGAAAGGAACTTACATTGTTTTTGAGGGTATTGTGGGTACAGGCAAGACAACACAGGCAAAGAAAATCTTTGAATTCTTGAAGAAAGCTTTTCCTGGTAGAAAGATAATCCTGACAAGAGAGCCTGGCGGAAGCGAGATTGCTGAGTCAATAAGGAAAGTTGTCCAGGCCACAAAATTTAAGGAGGATATGAATCCAGTGACCGAGGCGTATCTTTATGCGTCTTCAAGGGCCCAGACATTGAGGACAGTTGTCAAGCCGGTTCTTGATGAAGGAGGCATAGTCATCTCAGACAGGAGTTTCATAAGCAGTGTTGCTTATCAGGGAACAGCGCGCGGCCTGGGGCTTAACGAAGTGCTTGAGATAAACAGATATGCTTTAGGTGACATCTTGCCGGATATGATTATCTACTTTAATATTGATCCTGAGATTGGAACTAAGAGGACCTTTGATAAATCTGGTGATAAGTTTGAGAATGAGGATGTTGATTTTTTCAGGAATGTGCATGATGGATATATGACAATAGCAAAGACTCCTGGGTTTAATGAGATATGGACAAATCTTGATGCTTCAGGAAGCAGGGATGAAGTATTTGAGAGGATCAAAGAAAAAATCAGTAAAACCTTACATCTTTCCTGACAATGCTTGGCTTTGCTGTATTAGCAAGGCAGCTTCCGCATACGCTCAGCATGTCGCTTTCTGTGTCAAACAAATACCTGAACAAGTTGCAGGATTTTTGCTCATTGAAAAGCACAGCATGCTTGCATCCATGGTATTTCTCACTGGCCTGATGGAATATTGATATATCCACAGGTGTCTTATCAAAGTTAAGTATCATAGAAAGAGTATAATGAAGGGTTATATATAAATTTTTTGTGAATAACTACTCATAAGTAGTATTATTCAGATTCCTCCTCTTCAAAGAATGAATCAAGTTTCTTGCTTGACATCATTGCTTTATAGCTTACTGTTGTCCCGTTATTCACTGGTTTCTTCTTCATCGTATCACCTTCTTTCATTTAATGTCTTCCTGTGCTCCCGAAGCCTCCCTCGCCCCTAGAGGTATCTTCAAGACTGTCTTTTTCAACAAGATTTGCCCTGACTACCGGCTGTATCAGGATCTGGGCAATCTTCATGTCTTTTTTTATCTCAAAATCCTCTTTGCCAAGGTTTTTCATGACAATCTTTATCTCGCCCCTGTAGCCTGAATCAATGACTCCTGCCATTGTATGTATAGAATGTTTTGCAGCATATCCTGACTTGTCCCAGACCAGTCCAACATAACCCTCAGGAATAGCCATCTTGATTCCGGTTGGCACAACCAGTGTCTCTCCCGGCTTGAGTACAGTCACAGCAGAGGACCTTAAATCTATTCCAGCATCTCCCTCATGGGCATAGTGCGGAGTCGTTAATTCCGAATCCATCTTGGATATAGCTACTTCTACCATTTTTAGTGCTCTTTCTAGCATAATTATGTGTTTCCACAAAGCCTAAGAACTAATTCTTACAATATTTTTTCAGATTTATAAATACATTGAAAATTAAAAATATATATTTCAGGCAAATAAAACTTTTAAATGGTTCCATTAATAAGGGACTAATTTTTATATACCAGGACATACATTTAAATATAGAATTAGAAACATAATCAGAAATAAACTGTGATGAAATATGGATTCAGATAATGGTGTGTACTTGACAGATTATCAGAAGTGGATAGATGTCCAAAAAAGATACATTCTCTTCTCAAATAGTGAACGTGGTGTCATAGATTCTTTTGAAAATATCAGGTCAAAAGAAGAAGCAGACCAAAATCTTGCCAGGTGGGTGCTTGAAGCATATAAGTGCGGAGAAGATAGTCCTCGTTTTTCACTGGCCGGATTTGTATTCATGGCTGAAGATATCGGTGTAGCGCCAGAGACACTTGAGACTAACCCTTATTTTTCAAAAGTGACAGCAACAGAGTTGATTAGGGAAAAGCCAACACTTAAGGCATTGGTGGAACAATTCGGATTTCCACAATTATCTGGGGTTACTAGAAAGGACGAGTTTCTTGAAGGGAAACCGGGGTACAGGTTTAATCCTGATAAGTTTAATTTCAGATAGTCTATTTCTCAACCTTGAAAATATCAATCAGCTCATCCGTGATTACTTTTCCGGTAGAAGAATTAATCTTTATGTTAAGTGTCTTGAAACTGCCTGTGACATAAGTAATGTTCCATACCTGGCCCACATCCAGGTTCTGTATTATGATAATCTTTTTGAGAGGCGTATGTGCGCTGTATTTCTCTTTCTGCAGCTTGTCTGCAGTCTCCAGTGCTTCATCTGCGTTTATCTTTATTTTGTCAACATCAAGTTCAGAAACAGTCTTCTTATCTGTAAAAACATCTGATTCAGGATTCATGTAAATCTTTTTACCGACAGTGAAAGCAGCTATCTTCTTATGCTCAGGATTGTAGAAGCCGATCTGCCATTCCCTTGTCACGTCTTCAGATGCCATGATAAAACCATGCGTCAGATAGGAATTCTTATTCTCTTTTTTCCACTTGCAGTACTCTTTGTTCTTTGATAGTGTTTCAAGCGCCTCTTTGAACTGTTTCATATCTTTTCCCTTAATTTCAGCTCATAGAGTATCTCTTCGATTTTCTTGAGATTATATTTTATAGAATCAGATTTCTTTCTCAATTCGCCGTTCCTTAGCTCGAATTCCAGGAATTCATTATAGATGGTCTCAACAAATTTCTTTATCTCTTTAATGTCA
>JAFGSP010000062.1 GCA_016934775.1 Candidatus Woesearchaeota archaeon
GTGAGAGGGGTGTTTGCTCATAAAGGAAGTGGAATTGTATAAGCATCTTGTATAATCCTACTAATGAGTTGTTCAGCCACAAGAAAACAAGAACAGGCAGGATTCCTAGTGCAAATCCGAGCCCAATATAGAATGAATTTTTCAGTTTATCTGATAAACTATTCTTTTCTGTTAGTGTGACAAGTACCATTGGCAAAAGCACAATTATCGGAGACGGCCTGAAAATAAAAGCAAGGCTGATACATATGCCTGAGAACACATTCCTTGATTTTGCCAGCATTATCATAGCAAGTGCGATGAATAGTGTTGAATATGGTTGAGTAAGGACCTGAGTGCTTACATCATTTATGATAGTGTCAAAAGCAAAAACAGCAGCAGCAAACAATCCTGAGTTTCTGTTTATCAGGATTTTACCGGCATAGTATATGCATATGATTGTGATTGCCTTCACAGCAATGCTCAGCATTCTTAAAGCAAGTATACTTTCCCAACTGTTGCCATGCATTCTTGTGAAAAAAGACACAACATATATCATGCCCGGAAGCTTCTGCATACCGTTGTAAAAGTCTGTGTATACCCTATATCCTTTAGTGAGCAGAAAACCATTGTAAAGATAAATGCCCTCATCAGCACCTACAGATTCTGCCTTATTCAAGAAAAGAATACCCAATGAAATTATCGTACTTAGCAAAATCAGGACTGAAAGGACTATAAGCTCTTTGCTCTTGATATTCTGATTCATTCTTCTATGTCCGGTATTCCTTTTTCAGTTCCTGCCTGAGGCCAATCAAGGATTTTGTGAATCTATAGATGTCTTTTTTAAGGTCAATCTTACTTGTCCTTGTTCCGGATTCTTTCAGCCTGGCAGGGATTTCACTTATTTTATAATCTTCATAGGTTGCTCTAGCCAGTATTTCCGCGTCCCATAACCAGCCGTTTGATTTCATCTTTGGAGTAAAGTAGGAGATTACATCTTGCTTGAAAGCTTTGAAACCACACTGATGGTCAGAAAGCTTAGTATTGAGCATCATGCGTGTCATGAATGCAAAGCCATTGCTTGCCAATTTTCTTGGTAGTGGATAATTACTGACTGCTTGCTTCATGTTCTTAGAGACTATGACAATGTCTGCACCTTTAATTATCTTAGAAATCATTTCAGGAAGATGATTAATGTCTATGCTTAAGTCAGCATCGCAGAAAACCTGTATATTGCCCTGGGCAACTTTGAAACAATTCGTCAATATGTTTCCTTTTCCTGAGTTCTTTTTGTTCCTCACATATTTTAGTCCAGGATATTTTTTCATCTTTTTTTTAATTATTTCCGGTTGCCTGTCCGTGCTTCCATCATCTCCAACAATTATTTCAAAATCATATTTTTTTGATTTTAAGAATTTATAGACTCTGTCAATACTTTTTCCAATGATTTGTGATTCATTATACGCAGGGATGATAAAACTTATTTTAGGTTTCATTTTTTTTTGTTTTGGCATCTATCTGTTTATTACCTATATTTGTATTTTTGAGTTCCCATTTAAGGTATTCTTTTGCCAGATTGAAGGAGAATACAGGATTAAATATAAGTTTTGGCATCATCCTGTAGAACCATTTCGGCCTGAAATAAAAAGCCCTGTAAAACTCAAAAAGGAGTTTTCTTATTTTTTTCTCGGAGAGTCTTGCCTTGAATCGGGATTTATAAGGAATCAGGCTGAATTCGACCTGATTTCTGCCTTTAAGTATCTCAAAATCTTCTGTTCCCGGGTAGACTCGCATCATATTAAGAGTAATGTAATCTGGATCAAGGTCAATTGCAACTTCAATCGATTTCATGATATCTTCTTCAGTTTCATCAGGCGCTCCCAAAAGGAAGAACGCAAATGATTCAATTTTATTCTCTCTGAGTGTCTTGAATATGTGTTTTATCTTTTCATCAAGCTTGTAATATCTTTTATACTTCTTCAGGATTTTCTCAGAGCCTGATTCTATCCCTATAAGAACTCTGTTGCATCCAGCTTTTTTCATAAGAGGAATTATTTCGGGAGAAAGAGTCTCTGGTCTGCTAAGGCAGCTCCACTGAAGCCTGAATTTTTTTCTTAATAGTTCTGTGCAGAACTCTTTCACCCATTTTTTGTTTGTGGTGAACGTATCGTCCAGTATCCTCAATGATCTGATATTATATCTCTTGACTAGAAAACTGATCTCATCAATGACATTCTTCACAGATCTTTGCCTGAACCTGTCTCCATATGACCTGATACAATAGGTGCATCTGTATGAGCATCCTCTCCCTGTTATTATTGTGGTGAATGGCTTTTTATCTGAGAAACCTGAAAAATATCTGTTCATCTTCAAATGAGACATATCTGGAAAAGGCAAATCATCAAGATTCTTCATTTCCTCTCTCAGGCCTGTCATTTTTATTTCAGTTCCTTTTTTATAAGCTAATCCTTTTACCTCATCAAGATCAAGATTCCTATCCAATTTATCATATAATTCTGAGAATGTCAGTTCAGGCTCTCCGAGAAGGATATAGTCAAGTTTATACTTCTTAAGAAGGTCTTTGTAGAATATTGTCGGATAGAATCCGAATGCAAGCAATTTGGAATTAAGGTGCTCATTTACAGCTTCCATACCTTTAATATCTTTGTTTATGGCTTCAAATCCAGGCATGAACACAATCAGGTCAGGAGAAAGCCTCTTGAGCTTCCTAATCAAGTTATTGTAGTCTGTCTTATCTGCAACACAATCTATAACACGGTACTTTGAGCCTTTCTTCTGTTTAAGTATTCCTGCAAGATAGCACAATTCAGTCGGCGGGAACAAATAGTGGCCTTGCTCTATAGCGCATCGCCATCTGCGTATTACATTCTGTTCAGCTGGCGGATTGACGAGGACAACTTTCATTTTTATGTTTAATCTAGCTTTTTTTGTTCTTAAAATCTGCTCTGAATTCTCTGAAAAAGTAACTTCAAATTCTTTAAATAAGTTATGCTTAAATTTCCTTATCCTATCTTCCAATGCCCCTGTATAGTATCCCTGCTTTTTCAATGCCTTTCTTGTCCAGACAGTTTCTTCCATCAATTACCAGCTTTATACCTTTGCTTTCCAGTAGTTTTGGAGTAATCTTTTCTCTGAATTCATTGTGGTCTGTGACCAGTATCACAGAATAGACACCTTCAAGGGCATCTTCAATTGAATCAACATTAGTCTCTTTTCCATACCAAGGGTCAAACACGTTAAAATCAGCACCTTTCTGCTGAAGTATTTTCTTTAAATAATAAAAAGGAGACTCTCTGGGATCATCAATGTTCCCTTTATAAGTGACTCCAAGAACAGCAATCTTAATTTCTTTGAGAGGCTTTTTTACAAGCTTTTCAAGCATTTCAACAGCATACTCAGGCATACTGTTGTTTGTATCTCTGGATATCTGTATGATCTTAGGCATATATCCAGCCTTTATAGATGCTGCTTTAAGCCATTCAGGGTCAACAGCTATACAATGGCCACCTACGCCAATTCCAGGGTAAAAAGGACCCTTTCCGAATGGTTTTGTGGACATGCCATCTATTATGTCTACAACATCCAAACCAAGAACATCACTGATTTTTGCCAGCTCATTGACAAATGCAATATTAACATCCCTGACAGTATTTTCCATGGCCTTCACAGCTTCAGCGTCTTTAATAGAATTCATCTTTGTTATACTTCCCAAAGGGATAGTATTTATCCTATAGCCCTTTTCTTCCTTTATAATTTTTGGCCTAAGCACTTTTTTTATAGATTCGACTTCATATACCTCTCCGCCCAATATGCTTTGGTAGAATTCTGCTGCCATGTCTGTCCCTTTTTTGGTCAGGGCACCGACAACCCTTGGGATATTTTCAGTTGTCCAGAATGTGTCTCCTGGATTTACTCTTTCCGGGCAGTGAGCAAGATAAAAATCCTTTCCGCCTTTGAGACCAGAACCTTTTTCAAGAATAGGCAGGACAATCTCTTCAGATGTGCCTGGAAACACAGTAGATTCCAATATTACAAGATCTCCAAGTTTCAAATATTTTGAGATTGTTTCTGAAGATTTTTCTACAGGCACCAGGTCAGGCTCCTTTTTTTCATCAACAGGAGTAGGAACACAGATTATATGGATTGTGCATTCTTTCAGCTTTTCAGGGTCTGTTGTCGGAACCAGATTATTCCCTGCTTCGCTCACTGCTTTTTCAATGACTTCATCTTTAATATGTGATTTTCCTTCTCTAAGCAGGTCAACAATCTTCTGTTTTTTATCAAGACCAATAACTTCATAGCCTCTTTTTGCGCACAGGCAGGCCAATGGCAAACCCACATAACCCAGACCGATAACAGCAATCTTTTTCATTTCTTCTTTACCTCAGGCTTTCGAAAGTCTTTTTCAGACCTTCTCTAAATTCAATTTCAGGTGTGTAACCCATCAGCGTTCTTGCTTTTGAGATATCTGCAAGAGAATGTTTCACATCTCCCTTTCTCTCTTCTTCGAATTGAGCTCTTACAGAACTGCCGATTATGCTGTTCAGATTATCAACCAAGTCAATAAGGCTGAACCTTTTTCCTGCAGCGACATTTATTGTTTTTCCTACAACTTTATCGGATTCAGAGGCAAGAAGATTTGCATTGACTACATTTTTAATGAATGTGAAATCTCTTGTCTGTGTTCCATCTCCATAAATAACAGGAGTTTTTCCTGAAGCCATTGACTTAATGAATTTAGGGATGACTGCAGAATATTCAGAATCAGGATCCTGCCTAGGCCCGAAGACATTGAAATATCTTAAGGATACTGTTTCAAGGCAGTAGAGCTGAAAAAAAAGTCTCATATAGGTTTCAGCGGCATATTTTGATAAAGCATAAGGAGATTTAGGGTTTGCAGGCATAGTTTCTATCTTCGGAAGTGTTTCACTGTCTCCGTAGATTGAGCTGCTTGAAGCAAAGATTACACGCGCGGCCTTATTATCTCTTGCAGCAGTGAGCACATTAAGTGTCCCTTCAACATTGATCCTGTTGCTTAGGATAGGATTCTCAACAGAGCGTGCAACAGAAGGCAGGGCTGCCTGGTGGAATATTATGTCGTTCTCAGATATGATCTCTTTCAACAGTTCAGAATTAAGGATGTCTCCTTGGATGAACTTTACTTTGTCTATGAATCCTTTGAGATTTTCTTTTTTTCCAGTAGACAGATTATCTATGATGACAACTTCTTTATCTTGGTCGGAAAGCCTTTCCACAATATGGCTGCCAATAAAACCAGCACCCCCAGTGACGACATATTTCATAAACTGGCAGAATAGGCGATTTGTTTTAAAGATTTCTATAAATCTGATTCTATAAATACTATTTAGAGTATAATAATCTTAATAAATACATTCTCTTTTTGGTTTAGCCTATGATTTTAGGAAAAATATTCGGGAAGATAACAACTTCAAATTTCAGGTTCCTGGTAGAGAAAGAGACAAAGAAGTTTGAGTTTGTCCAGGTTCTGCATAAAGTCTATGAGTATGTGTTGTGCCAGGTCGTTGAGATTGAGAGGACAGACAAGGATATTGCTAATTGCATAGTGATTGGATATAAAGATGATAAGGGCAGGATAAAACCAATAAGGATTCCATTTGACCAGGGGGCTGAGGTCCTTAAGGCAGAAGACGAATTCATAAAATCAATAATCAAGCTCGAAGATTCTGAAAAAGGCGCATTTATAGGCAAGCTGGAAGGAAAGAACATTGATGTCCAGCTTGACCTCAAAAAACTGCTGACAAAGCACGTCGCTATCCTTGCAAAATCAGGAGCCGGCAAATCATACACAGTAGGAGTCCTTGTAGAGGAAATAATAGAAAAGAACGTCCCTATACTTATCATTGATCCGCATGGCGAGTTTTCAAGCCTGAAATATGCAAATGAGGAGGAACAGGAGAATCTTGCAAGATTCAACCTGAAACCAAAATCTTTCAAGGGAATAAATATGTATGGAGACCCGAAACTTGATCCTGAAGTAAGGCCTCTTATGCTCAATAATAACCTTACGCCGCAGGAGATAGTCCACCTTATACCCGGAAAACTTTCCAATACCCAGCTTGGTCTTCTCTACAGCGCATTGAAACACATAGAAAAGGTTGATTTTACTAATGTGCTCTTGAGCCTTGATGCAGAAGAGAATAATTCCAAATGGACAATCATCAACAACCTCGAATACCTGAATAACCTTGGAATATTTACAGATTCTTATGTTTCTTATAATGAATTTATCCAGCCAGGAAAATGCTCTGTAATTAATCTAAAAGGAATATCTCCTGATGTACAGGAGATAATAGTGTATAAACTGATGAAAGATCTTTTTGAATTGAGGAAAAAAGAAAAGATACCTCCTTTTTTTACAATTATTGAAGAAGCCCACAATTACTGCCCGGAAAGAAGTTTTGGAGAGACAAGGTGCTCAAAAATTCTTAGGACTGTGGCTTCTGAAGGAAGAAAATTTGGTCTGGGTCTTTGTGTCATAAGCCAGAGGCCAGCAAGAGTCGACAAATCAGTCTTGAGCCAGTGCACTACCCAGATCATAATGAAAGTCACTAATCCTAATGATCTCAAAGCAATCTCAAATAGTGTTGAAGGCATAACAGCAGAATCCCAGGACGAGGTCAAGAACCTTCCGGTTGGCTCAGCTATGATAACAGGGATTGTGGACATGCCTCTTTTTGTGAACATCCGGCCCAGGATGACAAAACATGGCGGCCAGGCAGCAGAAATATTGGAGACAGTCAAAGAGGAGCAGTTCTTTGAAAAGCTCGAGGAATTCAATGAAGAAGAGCTTCTTCCGATAATAAGGCCTAAAATAACTGCAAAAGAGCTTAAACTGATGTCTGATAAAGAAATACAATCAATCAATAATGTGCTCATTCCTGGATTTCTTTTTGTCTGTCAGGGCAAGAACCAGGAATACAATATACTTATTGATATGGTGAATGGCGAAGTCGTGACAGACATTGATAGTTTTGAGACAAAAAAGCTGCCTGAACTGGATAAGCTCAGCCAGGACGAGATAAGGCTGCTGCACGCGGCGTTCCAGATGAAATCATTTAAAGAAACAGATCTGACTAAAAAAGGGCTTCCTCTTGACATGAAGCAGGAACTCATCAACCTCAAAAGAAAAGGATTTATTCAGGAATCAGGAAGTAATTTCAATGTCTCAGAGAAATTCATACTTTCACAGCTTTCTAACCATGCGTGCTATAATAAGATAGAGTTCCTGAAAATGGCTTACAACCACAAGGAATCCCCGAGAAAATCTATTGATGAAATAAAAGAAAAGCTCTCAAAGTTCACGAGCATCAAGGACCAGAGGGAATGCCACATACTTAAATATGACATAATCTATAAATAAAAGAGGGATCATGGTATTCATTTCTAATATCCTGAAAGACGGCAAGCTTATCTCTTATGAGGAATGGATAGCTTATGTTGATTCACTTAAAAAAGAGATAAAAACAGAAATAACTGATGAATCAGGAGCTGTTGAGATTATAACAGAAAAGATTACAGGTGCAATTAAAAAGAGGATTCCAGAAACCCATTTTGGTATACTTCTTTCAGGAGGCATAGATTCAACCCTTATATCCTTTCTCTGTAAAAACTATACAGATAATTTCACTTGCTATTCAGTCGGACTTGAGAGTTCTCCAGATATAGACTTTTCTTTGAAAGCAGCAGAAAAAATAGGACTTAACCATAAAACCAAAATACTCTCTCTCCAAGATATGGAATCCTTGTTTTTCAGGCTGGCGAAGATACTTGGAAAAGAGCTGATAAACATAGTTAACATAGGGGTTGGGGCAGTTGAACTTGCTGCAATTGAGCTTGCTAAAAAAGACGGAGCAAACATTCTTTTTGGAGGATTAGGAAGTGAAGAAATATTTGCAGGCTATCAGAGGCATGAGAATAGCACAAATATAAATGAAGAATGCTGGCATGGCCTGAAATCTATGTGGAAAAGAGATTTTCTTAGAGATTGCAGGATTGCAGACTCACAGAAAATAAAGTTTTTGACACCTTTTCTTGACAGGGATTTGATTTTGGCAGGAATGAGCATATCAGGAGACCTGAAAATAAAAAATGAATTTAAGAAATATATTCTCAGAAAATCAGCATTATCACTTGGTCTTCCTAAGGAGTTTGCATTCAGGCCCAAAAAAGCTGCGCAATATGGGAGCAAGTTTGATAAGGCAATCTCAAATATCTCAAAATCAAAAGGATTCAAGTATAAATCAGAATATTTGAATTATTTATGTAACAATAAATAAGATTACAACAACAAACAATAGAACAAACAGGGAAATATTGACCCAGTCAACAGATTTTCCGCTTTGTTTTGAAGATTGCCTAACGTTCTTTTTTCTTGGGACGTAAAGGCCAAGCCTGCTGTACTTCATCATTTCTGTATTCCTTACATTTTACCTAATGATTTATATACTTTCGGTTTAAGTAAATTCAACCAAAGAGTTGAATTTATAGCTAAATCCGATGAGAAAATCAGTTTAATAATTTAGTTTATGGTTTAGATTTTGTTATCTTCGGAGAATTCTTCTTGAGTTCAGCCATCAGTTCTTTATAGGTCAGCAGGCCGTTTTTCGCACCAGGATGCATTATGACAGATTCGGCATTTTTCAATGCCATCTGCATTGATTCATGAACAGTCTTATCCTTAATAATGCCTGCTAAGAAAGTAGAGGCAAAAGCATCTCCTGCTCCGGTTGTCTCGATTGGCTTGATATCATTTGGAAGGACATGTAGCAGGTTATTGTTATGGATTGAATATGCGCCTCTTTTTCCATCTGTGATCAGGACCTGTTTCGGGCCGAGTTCCATCAGTCTCTTTATTAGGTCATTGATTTCTAATTTTCCCCCTAATAATATGGCTTCTTCTTTGTTCAATATTAAGACATCTGTTCTTGCCAGTATTTCTTTTAGGAAGAGATAACCTTTATCAGCCAAATAGTTGCTGGGATTAAATGCTATCTTAATATCATTCTCTTTGGCAAACACAGCCAGTTTTTCAATGGTCTCGAAAGATTTGTCTACCATGCTTGAAAAATAGAACCATTTTGTCTTGAGTTTCTTAAGATTAATCTCATTATAGTCAAGATAATTGTTTGAGCCCTTGTATGCCAGGATTGTCCTGTCACCTTCCAGGCTGTCTAAAATAATAGAGTATCCAGAATGGTGATCAGATGACTTTACTCCTATAAATTCTACCTTTTCATCTTCCAGTTTCTTGATTATAAGGTTGCTGTTGCTTCCATGGCCTGTCTTTCCCAGATACGCTACTTTCAGACCCAGTTTCGAGAGGGCGACTGCAGTATTTGTGCCCCCTCCGCCTGTTAGAAAATCAAGGCTCTTTATCAGGATCTTTGAGCCGCAGGGATAAGCGATTAACTCATGCTCATGGTGTATTGTCTTTATTTTTATCAGTTCAGATTCCACTCTTGCAAAAACATCGATGGTTGATGATCCAACAGTGATTACGTCGTACATTTTAGTATGTTTACTCACAAGGATTTATAAATTTAACCTATATATTATCTAGGAGGTCATGGGCATTCAGGGAGTTCATGTAAGGCCTGATTTTCTGAAAGTTTTTTCCGAATTTCAGCTTTGTCTGGAGGAGGAGCGATTCTTTTTCTTTGATAGACACTCTTCCAAACATATCTGCCTCAATAAGCCCATAAGGATATCCGTAGAATATTGGATCCTTTGAGTTTTCTGCCAGTGCGGAAACAAGCCCCATGAGATCATAGCTGTGCATGTTATTGACTTCAAATCTGAATATATACTCGCTTTTCTTATTCAACCTGAGAAAAAAGACATCCTTGTCGTTGATTCTGCCTCCGCAATATATCCAAGCCTTGTCATTTTCATATTGTCTTAAAGCAGCAACAGCAGATTTTCCTGATTTTGTTATCAGGTCAGTTGTCTTTGATAATCCGCAGATTATTCTTGGACTCATGATGGATTCCATGATTTGATTTTCATGAGGATAATTCGATTCAAGCGATCCGTCCAGTACAACAATAGCTTCTTCATCAATCTCTTTCGCTACATGCAGTTCAGCAAAACGCCTTATGATGTCGCCAACCAAAGAGATAGGGGCCCTTTTGTTTCCTGTTGTTAGTCTTCTGTCCATTGAATCGAATTCATATTCTTTAAGATTGATATTGTTCTTTGTGAAAAAATACTCTGTCTTGTAGACTATCCTGTTCTTGTCTGATTTTGTCGTTATCAGTGTATAGAACTCACATCTATTGTTCTTCTCACGCCTATTATCAGAATAGGTTGTGGCATACACCCTTATGAAGAATAATGATAATGAAGGGCTCCTTATAATCTCCATGTTGCCTCCATCTATGAAAACCAGCTTTTTCTTGAAGGTTTGCTTTTTAATATCAAGAAAATTCTTTATATCCAGGTTCAGTTCTTCATCCTCTATGAGGATGCTGTCTGCTTCATGATGCTCTATGTTTTCCAGTATCCTGGATATTATCTTTTCCATATGTTTCAGCATA
>JAFGSP010000063.1 GCA_016934775.1 Candidatus Woesearchaeota archaeon
CCATCCTGATTCCTGAGAAAAGAAAAATTAACTTATAAATCATTGGGTCAATGCAGCAATTCTTCTGAATCTATGACATCAGCCCAATTGTTCTCAATGACGCCTAAGACATATTCTTTAAGTTCATTGTAGGTTTCAATTCCGGGAACGTTCTCCTGGCTGGATGTGACCTCCGTCAGGTCTCTCACCAGGAACACGTTGAAGTCTCTTTTGGCCATAGCTATTATGCCCAGCTGGTTTTCCAGCATGCATCTGTTGGCATGGACTCCCATGTATATAATGTTCTTGTAATTGTTCTGCTCAAGGAATCCAAGGACCTTGCCTGGGTCATCTGAAATCAGGTCTTCTGGAAATATCTCTATTGCAGGATTCTGCATTGAAGGATGCCTGCTCTCATCATTTACGCCGTCGCATCCTCCGGCCATGAAATCATAGTCAGGGATATTCACATCCTGATAAAGGCTGTAGACAGTCTTATTCAACTCAAGGTATTGGCTGTAGTTCTCATAGAACCCCATTGTCCCGTAAGGTGCGTGTATTATCTTCATGCCTCTTTCTCTTGCCTTCCTTATCACCCTGTCAATATGTGGGGCTATCTTCTCAATCCTATTCAGATCGCTGAGGCACTCGTGCGTGTCCCACATATCTATTATGATAACTGCAGTCTCATTTGCGCTGATAGCCTCTCCTGAGTCCAGAAAAACCATGTCGCCTTTTGAAGAGGGAGAGAAAAAAAGAAGAGAAAAAAGGAATACCATAAGAAATATAGAAAAAAGCAGTCTCTTCACACAAGTATATTCAATGAGCGGATATAAAAATATTATCATTTATGTTCTGCGCTGTAACTCCCCAATTAAACTTTTCCTCAGCCTGCCTCCTTGCGTCCTTCTCAAACTTCTTCCTAAGCTCAGAATCCGATAAAATCTTAACCACAGCCTCAGAGATAGCATCAGCATTCCCAGGAGGGACAATTATCCCTGCATCTCCCACCATCCGTTTAACCTCGCCGACATCACTGGCAACTATTGCTTTTCCACTGCCCAGATACTCAACAATCTTCAATGGAGACTTGCATTGTGTAACCTTATTTTTCTCAAAACTTGCAACTGCAACATCAGCGCAGCTTATACATCTAGGGATATCTTCATCAGGAAGAAAACCGGTAAACACAACATTTTCTAAACCAGAAGCAAGCTTCTTCAACCTATTCAGTTCAGAGCCTCCTCCAACTATCAACAAGCTAGTATCTTTCATCTTATCAAGTATCTTAGGAAAAGCCTTTATCACAAGCTCAGCATACTGCGCCCCGTTCAGCTGCCCGAGATACAGCACAACATTCTTTTTCAACCCATACTTCTTCCTTATCGAAGAGCCATCAACCGAAGGACTAAACCTCTCTAAATTAACTCCAACGTGAGCCATAGCAACCCTTCTAGCACCCAATTTTAAAGCCAGTTTCCGAAGATGAAAACTAGCCACAGAAACACTATCCACAAGAGAAGGCATCATCCTCTCGATCGTATTCAGATACCAGCCAAACAACTTAGAGGGAGACGAAACATTATATATCTGGTATTCCCAGTCATCCCAGTCATAATGCACAAGCTTATTGAAAAAATAAGCCCCAAAAAGAGCAGGCATAGCAGCATTAGGAAAGCACTTCTGGAAATATATCAGATCAGCCCATTTAGCATACTTTCTGAATCTAAATATATTCTTAATTAGGTGATAGCTCCTCCTGCTAAAAGGGATAGTCTCAAAATCCTTTATCTTAGAAGACTTAAGCAGCCCTCTTTCCTTTTTAGGCAAAGGGAAATATATCAGTTTCACAGAATGCCCCATAGAAACAAACTGCCTTGCAATCTCCACAATCCTGATAGTCCAAGGCTCTTTAGCAGAATATATGTCATGAGGATGAAGCATAACGATTTTCATTCTAAGCTACCCGGAAGCAAATTATAACCGACAATCTTCCTCCAAAAAAACAAGAAAACATCAATAACCAGAGTCAAAAAAAACATAAACATCAATTTCAAAAAAGACCTTCTCATTTCAACAACCTGGCAAGGATCTCTCCTATCTTAGTCTTACCAAAAGAAGAACTCAGCCGATAAAAAGGATAGACAATAGAGCCTCTGAACCTTCCGATGACCTGCCTCTGCTTCTCCATAATCTCATGCTTCTCCTTCACCAAATCACGGCCCTTCTCAATCTCCCCATTAAGCCTCTCCACATCATTTTTATATTTTATCTCAAGCTCGTCATATCTCCTTTCTTTATCCTCAAGCCTCATCACCAGGACCTCAATCTCCTTCTCCTTATTGTTCAGCTCAGTCCTGAAATCATTCACTTCATTGGTTATCCTGTAGACTTCTTCATTCAGCTTTTCATTGGTCTCTCCCAGATGATTCACTGTATGCTGCCTTGAATTCAGCCTGTCCTTCAGCTCCCTATTCTGCTCTTCCTTCAGCTCAAGAAAATGATATATATTAAACCTCTTTGACTTTGACTTCACAGGCCTGGTGCAGAAATTATCAAGCTTATTTATCCAAAGGTCCAGGTTCTGCCTGTTGTTCACATACTTATCTATGTTCTTGGAAAACCTCTGCAAGATCCTGGGATCATCAAGCAGCTCAGAAATAGCCTTCTTTAGCTCATCAGAATTTCCCGGAGAGACTGTCTTACCTAATTTGTGCTTATCAATCTCTAAGGAAAGTCCGTCCCCTTTTGTGCATATTACTGGAAGCCTGCCCCACAGGCAATCAGCAACCCTTGTCCTGTAAGATAGCTTGGTCTCTATGCTGTCAAAATAAGTCACCACAGCAAAATCGCTCTCAAGGTACATGGCAGCCCTTTTCTCATAGGGCAGCCAGTCTAAAAAGAATACACACTCATCCAATAACCCATACTCTTCTGCCATCTTCCTGGCAGCCTCAACATTTCCTGATGTAAGCTCAGGAACATTTGGATTAAAAGCTCCCACAAAAACAAGAGCAAAATCCTTTCTTTCTTTATAGAGCTCAACAACCGACTTCAACGCAAGTTCATAATCAAACCATGAATACAGGCTGCCGGGCCACAGAATGAGTTTCTTGCTCATAGGCACGATCTTATCTCTCATAATCCTATCAGAACTTTTTGGGATCTCTGAAGATATTGTGTTGGGTATCACATCTATAAGTGTCTCGACATTATCAGGAGTTGTCCTGCCAAGAAGATTTAGCATGCCCAGGAAAAAATACTTCTGCGTCTCAGTAGAGCAGATGAAATAATCCCCGTTCAGCAAAGACATCGCCGTAGGTATCAGACCGTCTTCAAAAAAAAAGCTTTCCTGGTCTTTTTTCTCATCATCCCTGATAAAATCAGCCAATGCCTCGATAGAGATAGGTGTGGTAAGGTCAACAATAACAGGGATATCTTTCACATATTTCAGAAAATTCTTTGAGAAATTTGAATTCGGCACAAAAGCAGCATCATACTCTCTTACATCCTCCAAAACACCCTTGCCTAATATCTCAATGCCATCTTTTGAATAATCCTCATCATGGACCTCTTCAATAATAGAAACATCATGGCCTTTTTTCCTAAGAGCCAGGGCAAACTCCCACAGCCTTGATGACGGGCCTGACATTATTCCTCTGTCTGAAAACAGCTTCTCGTATGAAAACATCAATATCTTTGACATGACTAACCCCCTATAGAGTGATAAATAAATTGTATATTTAAGAAACTTTGTGTTTATGACAAAAACATTTATATTTGAGAAAGGTTATTCAGATAGCATGAAAAAGGGGGTTGTTGTTTTTCTTGTATTGATAACCTTATTCAGCCAACTGATCTTATCCCAGATAGACTGCACATTCTCTTCTATGAAAGAATATTGTCATGAGAGCGGAGACATAGTGTATGAATACCTAATAGATCGACCAGACCTAGAAGGCTGCTTTTACGGGATAATGCCTAAAGAAAGATGCGGTGCAGGGTGCGAAGAAAGCGGATGTATAGTGATTCCTTGCAGTTCTGACAATGGTTGCAGCAGAGGGATGATGTGTGACCCTGAAAAGCAAATCTGCATCTCAAAAAAGAGCTGCCGCCTTACTGATGAATGCAGATACGATGAAACCTGCGAAGGCGGATACTGCAGAAAGATAGAATGCTGCGGCATATTGAGGAACCACACATGCAGCAAGTTTAAATGCTGTGAAGACAGCGACTGTCCGGGGAACATGAACTGCATTTCTGAATTCAATACCTGCGGATATGTTCCTGCGTGCACTGCCATGGTTGAAAACGGAAGATCTGATGAGATTCTAGATATATGTCTTATAAGTGATAATATGATGGAGATAGAATCATTTACAAAAACTTCTTTGGATACTGCCGGATTAAACATATGGGGCTATGTGCTGCCCAGCATGGACATTAAAAAGCTGGCAGAGAATGAGACTCTGGCCCTTGAG
>JAFGSP010000064.1 GCA_016934775.1 Candidatus Woesearchaeota archaeon
CAAATCCGGGCCTTGGCGCTCTTTTTTTAGTTAGAGTATCACATAAAATCAGGTCTCTTATGCTTGATGTCAAACCTGAACACCCTGTCTGATTTAATCCTTACGCCGAGAAGCCAGGTTATCAGTCCAGGCGAGATAATGCTGGTGGTGATGCCTACAATAATAATAGAAGAATATATGTTGCTGTCAAAAATGCCCCTCTGAAGGGCTACCATTGCAGCCATCGCTGCAATCTCACCTATAGGGCTCAGCCCGACACCTATTATCTTGGATTCTTTTCTTGGCACAGAACTCAGCCTGCAACCAATTGCACATCCAAATACCTTTCCAAAGAAAGCAGCCAATATAAGCACGATGATTAGACCCAGATTATTCATCATCCCAAACAGGTTATCAACCAGTATGCCGAGAGAGATGAAAAATATTGATCCGAAAATTATCTCAAAGTATTCAGCACCCATCCTGAAACTCTTGTTCTCAATATGTTCAAGGGCAAGGCCCGCTACAAAAGATCCCATTATTGCAGAAAGTCCTGCAAGTTCTGCGACACCTGAGAACAGGAACGCAAGGAGCAGTGTGAATATGAACCCGATTTTAGGATAGCCGTTTCTCAGTCCCCAGTATTCCATTCTTGTCAGGTATCTGGAGGTCTTTACTCCAATCATGAAAAATATGACAAGGAAGGCAAGTGCAATGAATATCTTGAACAGAATCAATGAGGGAGTCATTCCTCCTTCACTAATTCTTAGGGCTAATGAGAATATAAGAAGGCCAATTATGTCATCAATAGCAGAGGCTCCCATGATTGTCTTGCCTAATTCAGATCTCAGCTTGCCTGTCTGCCTGAGTATGCCTGCGACAACAGCTGTACTTGTTGAGGTTATGGCAATTCCGATGAAAATTGACTGAAGCGTTGAAAACCCGAATATAAATCCAGTGAGAAAACCGAAGCTCCAGGTAATGGATGCTCCGAAGAATGCAATTAAGATATTCTTGATTGTATAGACTTCCTTAAATTTGCACTCAAGACCGACTATGAACAGCAGGATGATGATGCCTAGTTCGGAAATCTGTTTAACAAATTCATTATAAGTCACTAGTCCAAGGACACTGGGGCCGATCACGATCCCTATTAGTATTTGCCCGACAAGTGCAGACTGTTTTGTCTTTGTCGCGATAAGGGCCCCTATGAGCAGTGCAAACATGAAGATGGCCATCTCTGGCCCCGGATTTGATGACATTGGTGAGCCTCTGTTGTCTGAATTTATGTTGTTGACTATACCCCCTAATCAAATTTTAATATACACTTTTGTATACTAATATATTGATAACCCAAACAAGATATGAATCTGGTTTATATACTTTTCTATTTTAAAAGTGTTATATTATCTTTTGATGGCTGATGTTAGCCGAAAATTGGCTATTTCAGATATTTCCAAATCTTTAAATAATAACCCAGACTCTTTTTTGTTCATGGAATTGCCTTTTGAGAAAAAGAAGAGAGCAGTGCTTGTCAGGAAGATTGCAGAGACAAGCGACAAGTTCGGGAAATATCCTGAAAAAAGGACTGTTGAAGAACTGTTTAACCTGGGCATTGTGAACATAGACAAGCCTGCTGGCCCTACAAGCCACCAGGTCAGCGCCTACGTCAAGGACATATTGAGCCTGAAAAAAGCAGGCCACTCAGGCACACTTGACCCTAATGTTACAGGTGTTTTACCGGTTGCGCTGGGAAAAGCCACAAAGATTGTGCAGACCCTTCTTAAGGCAGGGAAGGAATATGTCTGTGTCATGCATGTCCATAAGCAGGTGCCGGAATATGAGCTATACAAGGTTTTTGAAAAATTCACAGGAATGATAAGCCAGCTTCCGCCTGTAAAGAGTTCTGTCAAGAGACAGTGGAGAGAGAGGACAATCTACTATATAGATGTGCTTGAGATCAAAGACCAGGATGTTCTTTTTGCTGTTGGTTGCCAGGCAGGGACTTATATAAGAAAATTGTGCTCGGATATTGGAAAAGAGTTAGGTACAGGAGCCCATATGGCTGAGCTAAGGAGGACAAAAGCAGGTCCTTTTAGTGAATCCACTCTATTTACCCTGCAGGACCTGACAGATGCTTTCTATTATTATAAAAAAGGCAAAGACAAATTTATCAGGAAAGCTCTACAGCCGATAGAGAACGCAGTCAGCCACCTGCCAAAGATATGGGTGCTTGACACTACTGTTGATACATTATGCCATGGGGCATCTCTTGCAGTTCCAGGAATATCAAAGCTTGAGACAGGTATTGAGAAAGGACAGATGGTGGCAGTATTTACACTGAAAGATGAATTGGTCTGCTATGGTGAGGCAGTCATGACATCAAAAGAAATGATGGGAAAAAAAGGCCTTGCTGTCAAGATTGATAAAGTAGTCATGGAAGCAGGTGTGTATCCTAGGATAACCAAGTAATTCTGTTGAGTTGTAACTAATAACTTCAACTCAGTTTGCAATCTTCCAAACGTATATTAAGAAGCTATGTTTAACTAGTTGCATTGAGACAATGTTCTCGACTAAAATGACTATAAAGGTGATATTATGGATAAAAAAACAATCGGATTATTGCTTGTGGTTTTTGCACTGGCAATCACAGCATGCACTGTAACTTATGTTCCTTCAGGAGGATCAGGAGGAAGTATTGAGTTTCAGGGAAATGACGAAGTAAAGAAATTCAGTTCAAGGCAGGAGATAATTGATTATCTTAGTTTACTTGAAGACTACCAGGGTGAGTCTTATTATGGCAGCCTGGGCAGATCAAACATTGCGCTTGAGACCTTTGCTATGGATGCAGAGGAATCTGCTGCTGTTCCGACTGCTGTAGGCGGAGCTTCAAAATCTGATGGAGAGACAGCTGCTCAGCATTCCACTACAAATGTCCAGGTCGAAGGAGTAGATGAGGCGGATTTTGTCAAGAACGACGGTAAATACATATATGTGCTATCAGGAAGCAATCTTGTGATTGTGGATGCATATCCTGCAGAGGATGCAGAAATATTGTCAGAGACAGAGATTGAAGGAAACCCTGTAGAGCTATTTGTGAACGATGATGTTCTTGTTGTGTTTGCACAGGGGAATGACTATGTGTACACCTTTGAGGAATATAATTTCATGCCAAGGCCTCTCTATAAGCAAAAAACTCATGCTTATATCTATGATATCAGCAATAGGGAGAAGCCGAAGCTTGAAAAAGACTATGATTTAAAAGGAAATTACTATGATGCCAGGATGATAGGTGATTATGTCTATCTGATCGTGCAGGACTATGTCTACCACTACAGGAGATTTGTCGATGTGCCTGTTGTCATGGAATCATCAAAAACAGTAATCAGCCCGGAAATATATTATTTTGACAACCCTGAGTCCAGCTACAACTTCAACACAATCATGTCCATAAGCCTTAAGGACCTTGATGAAGTGCAGGCAAAATCCTTTATGATGGGATATTCAGATACATTGTATGTATCTGAGAATAATATCTACATGGCCTACAGGAAGAACATGCCTTACAGGTATTATGATGATTATAATGAAGAAAGATTCTATTCAGTTGTTGTACCTCTGCTTCCTTCCTCAGTTAGGAGCGAGATAAACAGCATAAAGAATGACGGCAGCCTTGATTCCTACGAGAAATGGGATAGGATTGCTTCTGTGCTGGAAGATATGTACAATAACATGGACGAAGATGACCAGGATGAACTGCTTGATGAGATTGAAGAAGCGATCTCTGAATACGAGATAAAGCAGGAGATGGAAAGGAGGAAAACAGTCATCCATAAGATTGCTATTGATAAAGGCAGCCTGGAATACAAGGATAAAGGAGAAGTGCAGGGATATCTCCTTAACCAGTTTTCGATGGACGAGCACGGAGAATATTTTAGAGTGGCAACAACAATGCAGGCATGGACAAGAGGAGAATCTATACTGTACAACAATGTCTATGTTCTGGATGAAGACATGGATGTTGTTGGTGAGCTTGAAGATATTGCTCCTGATGAATCAATCTATTCAACAAGGTTCATCGGAGACAGATTGTACATGGTGACATTCAAGAGGATCGATCCTTTCTTTGTGATTGATCTTTCAGATCCTGAAGACCCCGAGATCCTGGGAAAACTAAAGATTCCAGGATATTCTGATTACCTGCATCCTTATGATGAAAACCATATCATAGGAATAGGGAAAGAGGCAAAAGAAAATGAATGGGGCGGAGTCACGACAGAAGGAGTTAAATTAGCCTTGTTTGATGTTTCTGATGTTGAGAACCCGAAGCAGGTGGCCAAGTACGAGATAGGAGATTCAGGCAGTGATTCAGAGGCATTGAGAGACCATAAGGCATTCCTCTTCGATAAAGAGAAAAACTTGTTAGTGCTGCCTGTGAGAGCTGTCAAGAACAGGTATAAAGATGCAAGATACGGCTATTATAGGTATAGGACATGGCAGGGAGCTTATGTGTTCTCACTTACACCTGAAGACGGATTTGAAGTACAGGGTAAGATAACACACGCTGAGAAGGATGACGATGATCTCTATTACTCTTATTATGGAGAGAATGCAGTCAGGAGATCATTGCACATGGATGATGTGCTCTATACAATCTCAATGGGCAAGATAAAGATGACCGGCCTTGATGACATGGAAGAGGTCAATGAGATAGAGCTGCCCTACGAGTCTTATGTGCATAAGTACTATCCTGAAGTAAGAGGCATCGAAGTCATGGAAGACTCAGATGCGGAAATTATTGTCGGTTGATTTTTTTGTTTTTTCTTATTATTCAAAAGTCTATGTTTATATATAAAAATACATTACTTATATTATGTTACCTAATCTGGTTGTTGAGCCACTGGGTCTTGCTGAGATTCCTTGTTTAGAAAAAAAAACTCTTGAGGTTAGAGACATATTGGATCAGCTTCATAATGGCCAAGTGTTTTTTCGCAGGATTCTTTCTCAGGATGAAGCTGAAGACTGGCTGGCCGCCAGACACCCTTATAGCATATCGATAAATTTGGCAAAGCTGGGATTAAATACAAGAATTATTTTATATGAAGAAAATAAAGGTTTCAAAGGTTTCAGGATTTATCAGTTTCCTGATGAAAACTTCTTCTTAATTGAGCAGGATTATGTAATAATTATGAAAAATTATCTATTATCTCTTCTCCCCCTATTGGGTGGGAATGATGTCGAGCTGGATACTTCTCGCATAGCTGATTCAGCCTCACGTGATTCAGCCTACTGGGATAATTGGAAAAAGAATAAGGAAGGCGCACATTATAAGTTAGAGATTTATCCCAGATGCGTTGAGGCTATATCTGCGATTGCGGGCGAGTTTAATGGTGGAGAGATGACACTTGTTGATTTGTTTGGCGGAGATGGAGAATTTATCTATTCTTTATCATCAATTATAGAAGATCAATACCCTAGATTAAAAATGTCTTATCATGTTGTTGACAATAACCTTGTTTCAATAGAACGCGCCAATGAACTACATATTGGCAGTGCTTTCAGCGCGCATCTTGAGGATCTGGCTGAAACAGAAAATATTTTTCAGGTTATTGGTGCTGCTCCTTATATTGTCACAGCTATAGGAGGGCTGAATAAAAACGTAATCAGCAAAGAAGAAGCGAGGAAGCTTGCAGGAACAGTCTATGAAGGGTTAAACCCTGGGGGATTTTTTGTTGTTACAGGATATAGCTCTTGCCATATGAATTCTTTGCAGTTCTCGGAAATTGGGTTTGAAATACTAAATATGAGCCTTCCTGAGAATATTGCAACTGGCAAAGTGCCAAAACATTTCTATATCTTAAAAAAACCAAACACATAGTATTTTGGTATAGTCATTTAGTGGAAACTAAGGAAAACAAATCAAGCTCTTATTATTCTGAGCACCTCATCTCTTTTCTGCTCCATCAGCTCTTTTGTATTAGCTTCAAGATTAAGTCTTAAATAAGGCTCTGTATTGCTTGGCCTGACATTGAACCGCGCACAAGGCTTTAACCGGCGAGAAAAAACAAGCTCGCCTAAAGCCTTGAGGTAAACAAATTAAGTTCTACATTGACTTTCGTCAAGTAGAACGAATAAGAGACAAAACTTCGTCTCTCTTTTTCTCCATTAATTCCTTAGTATTAGCTTCAAGATTAAGTCTTAGATAAGGCTCTGTATTGCTAGGCCTAACGTTACACCACCAGTCATCGTATTCAACAGTGACTCCGTCAAGCCAGTTGACTTTTGCATCCTTGAAATGCTCAGCAAGCTCTTTCATCTTTCTTTCTTTCTCTTCTACTTTTGAATTTATCTCTCCGGATTGCGAGTATTTTCTTAGTGGCTGGATTAGTTCAGATAATGGCTTGTTTTTCAGTGTCATCAACTCTAATAATTTGAGCACGACAAAAAACGGAGCCTCTGCATAATGGTCCTCTGAAAGATAGAAATGGCTGGAAAGCTCGCCAGCAAAGTAAGCTTTTTCTTCCCGCATCTGCGCTTTGATTAATGAATGCCCTACTTTGCATCTTCCAGGGATGCCGCCGTTTTCTTTTATTATGTCTTCTACGATCCTTGAGCATCGCACATCAAACATTATCTTAATGCCTTTTTTCTCCTGCAGCAGTGCCTCAGCTACCAATGCTGTAATAAGGTCAGAAGGTATGATGCCGCCTTTTTCATCGACAAACCCGCACCTGTCAGCATCTCCGTCAAAACCAATGCCTATGTCAGCTGCTTTTTCTTTCACAGATGCCTGCAGAGCTTTCATATTCTCTTCTTTCAATGGGTTTGCCTCATGATTCGGAAAACTACCATCAAGTTCAGGGAATAGGTGAATGAATTCGCAATCCAGCTTCTTAAAAAATTCAGCTGATATCGGGCCGCCCATGGAGTTCGCAGTATCAGCTACAATCCTGAATCTCTTAAGATTGCTTAAGTCAGTGTATTTCAGGCAGTGTTCAAGATACGGTGTGAATACATCAAGCTTTTCTACACTTCCTTTTTCAGCAGGCAGCTCAGGAAGATTAGAAATCATCTTCTCAATCTCATATATACCAGTGTCTCCTCCTATAGGGACACTTTCGGCCCTGACCATCTTTACTCCGTTGTACTGTGAAGGGTTATGTGAAGCTGAGACAATGAGGCCGCCGTCAAACCCGAAGTTCCATACAGAAAAATACATCATGGGCGTGCTCACCAGCCCGATATCAGTGACATTGCATCCCTGGTCTGTTATTCCTTTCACTAATGCTTCAAACAGCGCCGGAGAAGACGTCCTCATGTCCCTTCCTACAGTCACTTTCTTAGGATTGAACTTGAGCACATAGGCCCTTCCGATCTTGTATACTAGTTCTTCGTTGATCTCACCAGGATAGACTCCTCGAATATCATATGCTTTGAAAATAGACATTGTATCACCCGGAATAGAAAAAGATAGTAGTATTATATAAAACTTTATACTAGGATATTCAGTCAATCACCAGAAAACTAAGAAATCCAGTCAATTCTCTTAATCCTCTTTCAGGGTCTCCTTTTCCGACTATTTCAAAAAATTCAATAGGATCATTCCTGCTTAACGGACCTACCAGGTCCTTCATGGATATGCCTTGTCCATAAAGGTAAGATTGCAGGAGATTTGTTTGAGACGCAAGCATTTCAGGCATCATTATCGATTGCATCCCTTCTTTTTCTGTCCTTTCCATGGCATATTCCAATGCAGTGACATCTGTGAACGGCTCAGCCCAGACCATCAAAACTTCAGCTCCGTTTTCTGAATCCTGATCTGAGACCCACACCCCGAAATAAGAGGCAGAATGTATCTCTTCAATATGCAATACTCCTCTCTTGTCTTCAAGCATCATAGGAATTTCGTATTCTTTTTCATTTGGGGTTTGGACAGGGATCAGATGAATAGCTTCATGTATGAGTGGATAAGCAACAGGATAATCAGGAGAATGTTCTTCTTCAAATATTACTGCAGAAGTCCTGCCTTTTCCTTGATAGACACACCCAGTTGCACTTCCGCAATCTTCGTCAATTACCTTTTCAAGTTCTTTTGGAAGTACGTGCATATTATTGACCGCTTCTTCAAGTGAATATTCACTTATTGCTCTGTTTTCCATAAGCCAGTTATATACATCTGCAACAATTATTGCGGAAGCCCTCTTATATTCGTGTTCATTATCCAAATCTATTCTTAAATCAAGAAAGCAGAAATCCCCCTCATTCATGATTGGGGATGAATGCATTTTATAATGCAATCTATTGCTTTCTTGATTGTTGA
>JAFGSP010000065.1 GCA_016934775.1 Candidatus Woesearchaeota archaeon
TCAACAATCAAGAAAGCAATAGATTGCATTATAAAATGCATTCATCCCCAATCATGAATGAGGGGGATTTCTGCTTTCTTGATTTAAACGAACATCAAATATATTCAATCAACCCCTCAAAACAAATCCTCATTATTTCTCCACATAAGGTATACAAGCCATATTATCCCGAATGAGACACTGCTGTCAGCCACATTGAATACAGGCCAGAAACTCAGGTGGATAAAATCAACCACATAACCAAGGAATATCCTGTCTATCAGGTTGCCTGCTATGCCTGCGCATATCATGGCCATCTGGAGAGGAAATTTTCGTTTATGTATATACACATACGAGAAAAAGACAAGCACAACAGCAGATATTATGAGAAAGACAAGGTTCAGGCCCTTGAACATGCCGAACGAAACGCCTGTATTACCAAGGTGAGTAAAATACAGAACACCTTTAATCAAAGTATAAGAGCTGTCCAGGGGCATATACAGCCTGATGAGAAATTTTGTAATCTGGTCAATCGCTAATATACCAAAAAACAGTGCAAGAAACATTAATGGCAGGGCCTTCTTTTTTTTACTCTTCATTTTTCATATATCTGTCAAGATAGGTCTTTGCCTCAGCCTCATCATTGAACTCTTTAATAACTTTTAGGTTCTTGAACTCGAGGCAGCAGTCGCTGTTAAACTCCATAAAATCAATCTTTACAAGCACAGGGCTCCTGCACTCCTGGCAGGAACAGACATAGTATTTTATGCTTTTCATCTTAATGCGAATTTCTCCTTCCCCTCATACACCTTATACGCAAACTCAACATCCTTATCGCCAAGGGTTATCGCGGATATCGCATCGCACATCCTCACAGCCTCATCTAAAGGCCTCTGGTGTATATTCCTTCCTGTGGCATTGCCCATGGCTCCGCTGGCATGTATCTGGTCGTGTGTCTCCTGGAGGAATGCCCTTGGATCTTTTGCGCTGCCGCCTGCAGTAATGACTTTCGTCCTGCCTGCTGCCTTTATCGCCTCTTTAAATGATTCAGCTCTTTCACTAAGACTCATGCCTCCTTTTTCAGGGAAATTAACCTTTGCAAAATCTGCTCCCAGGCATAATGCAACCCCTGCTGCCCCTGCAATTAGATGAGGATCTTTTTCTTCAGCAACTGCCTTCCCCCTTGGATACATCCAGAATATTGCAACAAGCCCGTTCTGGTGCGCCCATGTCGCCAACCTGCCTGCTTCAGAAAACATAGTGTTCTCAAACTCGCTGCCGAGATAGATAGTATATCCGATTCCGACAACATTCACTCCATTTGCCTTGAGATTCAGCACATCCTCAAAATCCACCAGCGACTCTGATACAGGGTCTGACTGCTTTGTCTTGACAAGAGGGGACTTTGAGTTCATCTTGATAAGATAAGCCACGTTTTTGTAATCCTGGGCATATCTCGCTATCAAACCAAGCTGGCCTGCAAACACACCTATAGCGCCTTTTGAAGCGATCCTGAAAAAATGCTCTGGGGCTGCATCATCCTCTGATATTTTCATCCCCTCTTTTGTCTTGCCTGTAAAATCATCATTTAGGTGCTCTATCTTCTGGTCCCCTGCAAAGAGCATCAATCTGCCTGTATTCCGTGTAGCTCTCAGGTAATTTTTGACATATTCTGCTTTCATCTCTTTCGGCACATCTGCCGGGACATTGACATCTTTAGCTGCAATTTTCATTATTTCACCTCAAAAGACATTGATCATTATGCAATCTTTAATTAGAATCTACTATATAAAAGTTTAGTTATCCGATATGTTTCTCAATAAAACTCTTCTCTGTAACCACATACTTTCCTTTCTCAATATCAACCTTATCCAATCTTAAGCTACCAATCGCTATTCTCTGAAGTCTAATGACTTCATTCCCAACAGCCTCAAATATTCTCTTAACTTCTCTTTTTTTCCCTTCTGTGATTGTTATATCCAGTTCATTCTTTTTCTCATTTGATATCTTGCATGGCTTTGTCATGTACTTAGTTATCTTATGGTTGTGCTCAAGTTTTATCTCAACACCTGGTTCAATCTTTTGTTTATCCTCCATACCCAAAGGTTTTTCAAGCACTGCATGATAGGTCTTAGCTATGTTGTTTTGAGGCCTTGTTATTCTCTTTGAGAGCATGCCGTCATTGGTCAATATCAGCAACCCTGAAGTATCCTCATCAAGCCTTCCTACACATGAAAGGGAATTCTTTGTTTTATCATCTAAGTCGATAAGTTCAAAAACACTCTTTTTTCCCAGATCTTTGTCTTTTGGAGTTAATTTTGAGGAGAGGTATCCCTCTGGCTTGTTGATTATTATGTATATATATTCTTTTATCGCTTCAAGAACAAATCCCTGATAGAACACTTTCTCTTTTCCAGGATCAAACTGGTAATGCGGACTATTGACAACTTTTTCTCCGATCTTGATTTGACCTTGCCGGATACATTCCAGAAGCTGTTTTTTACTATGAAACACACCAGTGCGACTGAGAAACTGGTGGAGCCTCGTCTTCATTGCTATCTAAAACAACACAAGACTATAAAAAGGTATTCATCATACAATATCATACTTTCGCAATATTTAAATAAGGCATATTATTTCGTTTCTGGATGAAAGAAAGACTCACTATAACTCTTGACAGCGATACACTAAAGCTCCTTGATAAAGAAATAGATGGGAAAAAGATCAAAAACAGGAGCCATGCTATTGAAGTTATGCTTGGAAGAGCACTTGGCAATAACAGAGCTAGGAAGGCTGTGCTTCTTCTTGGCGGAAAAGGCACTAGATTCAGGCCTATTACATACGAGCTTCCTAAAGCGCTAATCCCTGTCCAGGGAAGGCCTGTTCCTGAGCATCTAATAGATCTTTTCAAGAAATATAATATCAAAGACCTTATTTTTTCTGTCGGATACAAAGCTGAGCAGATAAAAAAATATTTTGGAGACGGCTCAAAATATGGAGTAAAAATCACTTATGTTAAGGAAGAAGAGCCTCTGGGAAGTGCAGGCGCTATTAAACTGGCAAAAAACCTGCTTGATGATACATTCATCATAACAAACGGAGATGAGCTTAAAGACATTGACCTTGAAGAGATGTACCTTTTCCACAAAGAGAACAAGGCAATGATTACGGCTGCACTGACCACAGTAGAAGATCCTTCTGCTTATGGTGTGGCAAAACTTGAAGGCAACAGGATACTTGAATTTGTGGAAAAGCCAAAAAAAGAAGAAGCTCCTTCAAAACTCATCAATTCAGGACTATCTATATGGGAGCCTGAAGCACTCGACCTTATCCCAGAGGGATTCTCAATGTATGAGCAGGACGTATTCCCTAAACTGGCATCAAAAGAAGGTCTTTTCGGATATATATTCTCAGGCCAGTGGTTCGACACAGGCACTCCTCAACGATATGAGAAAGCAATAAAAGAATGGAAGGGGATTTCCTGATTATTTATTTTTCCCCACTATATAATACAGGTCACCAATCTGCATTACCTTCTCCAAAACAGAGATGGTAGACTGCTTATTTGATTTTGTCTTCACTTTGATAACCTGTTCACCTTCCAAATGGGCCAGGTCCTCAAAACTCATCTTCCTGATTATATCTATGGGCATATCCACTATCTCTGTAATTTGTTTTTCGATGAGTTCTTCCTGTGTGTATTCCAGCATTTTTGAAAACTTTTCACTTACCCAAACAATTGAAAAGTCCTCGAATGCTATGATGATGTCAGGGTCCTTTAAAATCTTGTTTGCTTTTTCAACTATTTGATCCATACTTTGAATTTCTGACTGTTCTACTATAAAAACTTTTTTAGAATCAAAGCTAAATAAATCATTCTCGCAATCCATTTACAGGTGTAATATACAGTCCGACTATCAACTCAACGTTATCGCCAAAGACTGTCTTTGTACATCTGTATCTTGAGGACTGGCCAATCTTTACTGCACCAAGTTTTGAGTTAGACCCAATAGAAGCCATGTTTTTCATGCTCTGGGGTAGTCCTTCTACAAAAATCTCTTCGACAATTGTTGAAACAACATATTCTGCTATTCTCATCTCATCGCTCTGAAGAAAGAAACGTTTCATTTTTCCTGCTATTCTCCTTCCTCGAAATTCAGGGTGAACCGCTGTAGTGTAATATCTGCCCACAGGTCCAACTGCATCCACATCAATAATCCCCAAACCCTCAAGCATCTCAGTATCCCATTCATATGGGCTTCCTTTCCAGCCATTGTTGAAATCCGGATTATCCAGTACTCCACCTCTAAAAGCGGCGACTATCCCTGAAAACTGCTCTTCGCAGACAATATATTCCTCTATCAGGTCTTCAATCTGCTGCTTGTAAAAACCAGGGTTGTTCTTATAATCCGACAACAAAAATCCTTTTTCAGGATCATCTAAACCTTCTCCTCTTAATTGGACACTACAGAACACATTGTATATGCCATCAACATCATCAACAGTGGCTTGTCTTATAGAAAAACATTCACCCATGAAAAGCCATTATTTAAGGTATATTTAAATTTTTTTATTACGTGCTACTCAAAAGTGGTGTAACACAGCCCAAAGATTTTCTTTTAGAACACATCAAACTTTTTAAGCTGTCTTTATTTTAATAATCAAGACACCATTCACCAAAAGTAATTTAGCCTAGATTTAAATATTATATATTATCTGCAAACTTATGAATCATTATAGAACCCTAGCATTGGGCAGTGCTACTCTGATCTCATTTATTACAGGAGCTACGGTGTTCTCATCAAACACACCTGACTATCAACACAATTCGTTGGCCAATTGTATAATCAAAACTCCTGAGCTATCAACCCGTTCAATCGAACAAAATACAACACTTGCTATTACAACTACACATGCACCTTCACAAGTGCCATCTATATACTCTTATTTTCCACAAGACTGTGAAACATTACAGGATTACGAGTATGCTTGCTCAAGAAATCTTTTAAGAAGAGATATTGAAGAGACTACCTATGTTTTCAAGGAAAATAACAAAAATCCGACGAAAACCACTCTATCCGCGGACTAAAGTCCGAGGTTTTACGAGCGGTTTTCTCTTTGAGTCGGATTTTTGACTCAACAATTCAATCGACCTGAAGGTCGGGGTTTTAAACCCGATACAATTCTTCGAATTGTTGATAATTAAAAGGTAGCTCAAGAACTATTTTTCTATAAAGAATCTCTTGATTTGTTTCACTCTGGGCCAAACCAATCTTTTATCTTCCGAGAATAGAAGTATCCAAAGAAACTGTAGGATAGCTCCCTTTGGTAAAATCTACTGTTTTCTGAGTCTTTTTGAAAACAACAACTCCTCTATTATCCAAAACACTGATAATATAATCCAACGAAAAAGATTCACGATTTAACCCAAACATATCAGTAAAAATAAGTCCAATTCTGTCTTTAGTATAGTACTCCTCAAAAAGTCCAAGATTTTTTCTCTCTTCATTGACATCAAAAAAAATGAAGTGCTTGTTCTGATAAATAGTACTTTGCACAGCTATAACAAAATCATAATCATGCGGCATTTAATAGACTCTGAGTCTGGACTTAGATTATATTTCATTGTATCACCTTTGTTTTATATTTTTTCTAATAAATAATTCTGCTTTTTTTAAATCATCCGGACAATTAATATTCAGATAATGGTCAGATCTAAGGGCATAAGCCCTCCTCCCGTCTCTCTGAATGTTTCTCATCGCATAAGCAAAAGATCTTTCATTTCCATCTGTTTCTATTCCTTTTTCAAGATAATCAAGAAAAGAAAGACGCATTGCACAAGTATATGAAAGTACCGGGTTGGGCGGTTCCGGACTAAATCCAACAATAAGATTTGTCTTTGGGTCAATCATTACTCTTTTCCAAGTTCCTGAAACATTGTCTTCTGCTGTGAAAACTGCTTGTCCATAACTTATTTTTGAATCTAGGTTCTGAAAAAAAAGTTTGTCAACTAGGCTATCTCCATTGAAACAATAGAATACTGAATCAAGTGTTGGCTTAAGCCCTATTATTTCTGATTCAATACTATTTTCTTTCAGATTAGGTGTCTTGTAATCCAAAGAAACCTCAAGTTCTGAACCACGTCCAAAATAATCCTCAATCTTCTCTCCCAAATATCCTGTTAATACAACAAAAGAATCAATCCCTTCCTTTCTTGCTTCTGAGATAATCCACCATAAGATCGGCTTCCCGCATACTTCTATCATAGGTTTAGGTATTTCATCGGTTAGCTTACCCATCCTTTTGCCTCTGCCGCCAGCTAATATGATTCCTTTGGATTTCATCATATCAGCTCCTCTACCCGATCTATTATCTCCCTATGGACCTGATACATTTCTGGATTTGCATCTACAATCTGAATATAAGGATATTCATGTTCAACCAAATTCCCATAATTTTTTGATACCCTAGCAATAAAGTCTGGTGACTCATTCGGATAAATTACACCTCCTTTAAGAGGAGCTCTTTTCGTAATTCGATCATGTGCAACTGATTGGTCATTGTATAGCATAAGAATCCCAAGATCTTCCGGGGTCCATTCTATATCAAAATAGCACATTTCTCGAAGTTCTCCAAAAGGTAATACTGGCTGATACGCAAAATCAGATAACTGTGATCTGTTGCAGATTACCAATTCATTTTGGGTCAAAGAAGGCAGAAGAACCTGTTGCACATAATATTTTCTGGAAGCAGATAATAGCAATAATGTTGTTCTTTGGTTCTGACATTCTCCTTGTTCCTTCCAATAGGACTTCAGCACTTTTCTTATAGGATCTACTTCTTTCAATCCAGGATGTCCTCTCTTTTGAGTCAGATAGTCAACTTTCAGATTATAATGCACCAAGGCCAAATAAGAAAGAAGAAGCTCAATCTGTGTATCTTTTCCAGTGCCGCTTGGACCGTCAAAGGTTACCCAGTGTCCAGTTCTAACTAATGAAATATTACTAAAAGGCAAGTTAAGAGCATCAATCATTAAATCACTCAGTGCATCAATTGAATCGCTTGAGAATTCCAGGGAATGAGCAAATTTTACAATATCTTCAGTTATCCCCTCAA
>JAFGSP010000066.1 GCA_016934775.1 Candidatus Woesearchaeota archaeon
GTAAGTGTCATTTCAGAGACAGCAACTATACTTGCGAGAGCCTCTCCCCTGAATCCAAGGGTTGCAATATTGAAAAGGTCATCCGCATCATGTATCTTGCTCGTGCTGTGCCTCTGCCATGACAGGGCAGCGTCTTTTTTTGACATGCCAAATCCGTCATCCATTACCCTGATGAAAGACTTCCCGCCCTCTTTTGCCTCGACAGATATCTTTCTTGCGCCGGCATCTATAGAATTTTCTATAAGCTCCTTTACTACTGAAGCAGGCCTCTCAACTACCTCGCCTGCTGCGATCTTGTTTATGAGTGCTTCATCAAGAATTACTATCTTATCCATAATACCCCCAGTTCCGAAGATAGAATGAGTATATAAAAAGATTGCGGATGACCTAATAGTATAAAGAAAAAATGCGTCCGCCGGGACTTTCAACACCACTGGTCGTTGAAAACAACGAACGCCAGTGAGTATGTTTGAACCCGAATCGCCGGCTTGCTTCTAGTTGCCTAGTGGAAGGCCAGAATCTTAGCCATTGGACCACAGACGCATATAATGAAACAAGAGAAAAATAGAATCTTTATTAATTTTTGGATTGGCTTGAGAAAAAGAATAATAGTAGTTCCTCTGGTTCAGGACAAGATTTATAAACAACTCATGTTTCCTTGACTCTAATGGGACGTATAAAGACAATGGCCATTAAAAGGGTATCAGAAAATCTGGTCAGAGATTACTATGATGAATTCTCAGAGAAATTTGAAGACAATAAGGAAGTTGTTGAAAAGCACGCTGATATACCATCCAAGAAACTCAGGAACATAATCACAGGTTACGTAACACGACTTGTTAAGTCGAGAGAGACATTATAGATACTATAGACTACTATAGACGAGGTGTGAGTAATGGCAGATGACAACAGTATTTTTATTGGCGGCAAGCCATTTATGAACTATGTCACAGGAGTTGTGATGCAGTTCACTACAAAGAGCGCAGAAGAAGTGATTGTCAAGGCCCGCGGGAAGTTCATCTCAAGGGCTGTGGATGTAGCTGAAGTGGCCACAAAAAGATTTCTTGACGGCCAGGCAGCTGTGAAAGACGTCCTCATTGATTCTGAAGAGTTCGAGAACAGGGAAGGGAAACAAGTAAGAGTGTCTACAATCGAGATATTGCTTACAAAAGCCAAAAAATAAGGTTTCCTTTGTTTTCTGTAAAGGTTTATATATTGATACTAGTTTTTTCTGTCTATGGGCCTGTAGCATAGCCTGGATATACTAACCAGAAAGTGCGGTCGGCTTCATCTGTTGAGGCTAGGGACCGATTGACCGGGGTTCGAATCCTCGCAGGCCCATGAACATTGTGAAATGGGACAAGAGGAGCATGAACGCAAGTGAGTTCTCCTCGCGGGCTCATTTATTTTTCAGAACTCTCCAGCACTTCCGGACTCACATTGATCTCTATCTCTTTATCAGTATTAATCAGCTTAAACTGCAGGATATTCCTTTTTATTGAACCAATTGACTTCAACACAGAATCTGCTGTATTCGTGTAGATAGGGTTGTCTTCTTTTATTTTTGTTACGGTCTGCACGCCAAGATTTGAAATAATATATATCTCTTCGAGAAGCTGCGGATTCTTGAAAGTAAGGTCTTTCTGGTTCATAAGCTCTACAATCTCTTCTAGCTTGTCAAACACATGGGAAATCCTTATGAGTGTCTGCTCAAGCTGCATAGCATCTGATATCCTGCCAACATGATTGTCTACAATCTGCTCCCTGATCTCTGCCATGTTAAGCTTCAATGAAGAGAGCCTTATCTTCAGGGAGAAAAGAGTCTTCCTGTCAACAGGGTTCCTCTTTATATCTTCAATCAATGCATCCGCCTCTCCTCTGAACAGTGCCAATCCAGAGAGAAGCTTAGTCACCCTTTCTGAGAAAGAAAGATGATAAATCTGTTCCAGAAGCTTCTCCTGCTTCATTGACACCAATTTAGATGTAACAACCGCCATCATTAATATACCTAAGATAACGTTGAATATGGCAAGAACTCTCATGCCTGTCCCCCTTGGAATAATATCGCCGTATCCTGTTGAAGTTGCAGTTATGAAGCTATAATAGACCTTATCAGAGAATCCTGTTATCTTGTTGCCGTGAAAATCCGTAAGGAAATTCTCGCCTGAAGACAACGTAATAACATGGTAAAAACCTGCAAAAACAACTATTATAGAGATCCATATGAAAAATATCCTGAAAAAAGAAGTCCTGTCTATCAATTTCAGAAGAAAATGGTACTTAGCTTCCCTTAGAGGTATTTTTCCCTGCATCTTTGATATACTTTTTTGTATACTAGAATATTTTCTAACATATTAGAATACAGTAATGATATATAAACTTTTCTAATGAATGAATATTTAAGACAATATATTTAAACAGCCACGAATTTCAGAGAACTTATGGCAGAACCAAACCTCAAAAAAATCAATGACGTAACTTGGGAAATCCCAAAAGAAGGCGCTATGAAGGTGCCCGGAAAAATCTTTGTTTCAGAGAAACTGATGGAAGTCATCAAAGAAGACAACTCAATACAGCAGGTAAAAAACGTGGCATGCATGCCCGGCATCCTGAAGAATGCTTTTGCAATGCCTGATATGCACATGGGCTATGGTTTTTCTATAGGAGGGGTTGCTGCTTTTGACATGGATGAAGGCATCATTACTCCAGGAGGCATAGGCTTCGATATAAATTGCGGTGTCCGCCTTCTTGCATCAGGCCTGAAAAAGGAAGAAGTAGCTCCAAAAATAGATGAGCTTCTTGACCAGATGTTCAAGCGTGTTCCCTGCGGGGTAGGCCGTGACTCGGACATCCGCCTTGATGATAAAGACCTTGATAATGTCATGGTAAAAGGTGCAAAATGGGCTGTCGAAAACAACTACGGAAATGAAGATGATGTAGTGCACTGCGAATCCAATGGAAAACTAGATTGGGCAAAGCCGGGAAAAGTCAGCCAAAAAGCCAGGGCAAGAGGAAGAAAACAATTAGGGACTTTGGGAGCAGGAAATCATTTCCTTGAGATACAGTATGTAGACGAGATATATATGCCTGAAGTGGCTCAGAAGTTTGGAATAAAAGAAAAAGGCCAGGTTGTCATCATGATTCACTGCGGGAGCAGGGGTTTTGGCCATCAAGTATGCTCTGACTATCTGAGAAGGATGGAAGATGAGTATGCTGAGCTCGTTGCAAAGCTTCCTGAAAAAGACCTTGCATATGCCCCTTTCAAGTCAGAGTTGGGCCAGGATTATTACGGGGCAATGGCCTGTGCCGCTAATTATGCATGGGCAAACAGGCACATAATAGGACATAATGTCCGTAAATCATTTGAAAGAGTATTTGGAGAAAAAGCAGCTCTTAAGACTGTATATGATGTCTGCCACAACATTGCAAAAGAAGAAGAGCATAATATTGATGGAGAAAAGAAAAAAGTGATTGTGCACAGAAAGGGAGCTACCAGATGCTTTCCTGCAGGACACCCTGAAGTGCCTGAGGCATACAGGGAAGTCGGCCATCCAGTCATAATTCCGGGAAGCATGGGCACTGCATCTTATGTGCTTGTCGGCACTCCTGAAACACTGGATATAGCCTTCGGCAGCACTGCTCATGGAGCAGGAAGAGTGATGTCAAGAAAGCAGGCAAATCAGGAATTCAGGGGAGAACAAGTCAAGAAGGAGCTTGAGAGCAAGAACATAAAGCTCAAGAGCGCCTCATGGAGAGGCGTGAGCGAAGAAGCTCCCCAGGTCTACAAAGACATAGATGAGGTCATCAGGGTCACAGAAAAGGCCGGCATAAGCAAGGCAGTCGCAAGATTAAGGCCGATGGGAGTTATTAAGGGGTAGGTTTTTTCTCTCCGTTCACCGTTCCAAAACCAGCAGAAATGCTGTGCATTTTTTGGGCTTTGGAATCCTTGATTCCAAAACATTTATATTCTAATTTAAATTAAATCACTAGTTATGGTGATGGAAAAAATCGTCGGTATGCTGCATGAGCGCAGGGAAGAGCTTGCTCATCAGCTAAACCATAAGAAAAAGCTTGAGATTGAAAAGCAGCACCAGATATACGGGGCGATAAACGAGATTGACCTTTTCCTGCAGACTGTAAGTTATTACTCGCAGAATGATAACGGCCTCGACGCTACGCCAATAAGGCTTGTCAAGCCGCCTAAGATACAAAAAGCTTCTTTTTTAATAATCTTTGATAAAATCAAATCAAAAATTTCTAACACTAAAACGAACTAATCAAAAGATTTATATTCTCTTATGCCCGCCCTTTGAGATAAAATGACAGAAAATGAATTCTACAAAGGCGAAATAAAACAAGTGTTTTCCGATCTGAAGACAAACGAGAAAGGCTTATCAAACGAAGATGCTAAAGCAAGACTTGAACAGTACGGATATAACAGGATAGAATCAAAAAAAAAGATTTCTCCGATTGTGCTTTTCCTTGAGCAGTTCAATGACCCTGTGATATGGGTGCTTATAGGAGCCCTGATAATTTCTGTCATTGTAGGCTATTATGAATACCAGCAGGGCCACGGTTCTTTGATGCAGCACGCCACTGAGCCGATTGTCATCGGCGCCATAGTAATAGCAAATGCAATCATTGGCTTTGTACAGGAATACAAGGCAGAAAAGGCTATAGAGGCCCTGAAAAAAATGGCCTCCCTGAAAGCTGTCGTGGTGAGAGACGGCCAGGAGACAGAAATCAATGCTGAAGAACTCGTCCCAGGAGATATTATTTTGCTGAGCCCCGGTGAGAAGATTCCTGCAGATGCCCGCCTTATTTCATTGACAAATCTCCAGACTCAGGAAGCTGCGCTCACTGGAGAATCGCTGCCTGTAAAGAAAGAAATAGCTGCCTATGATAAAGAGCTCCAGCTCGGCGACAGGAAGAATATGGTGTTCTCAGGAACTATAATAACTGAAGGCAAGGGAAAGGCAGTCGTTGTCAAGACAGGCATGAATTCTGAAATAGGAAAGATCGCCAAACTCATTGAAACTGCTGAAGACACCCTTACTCCGCTGCAGAAAAGGCTTGACAAGTTAGGGAAATTCCTCACATACCTTGTGCTTGGGATCTGCGTAATAATTTTCGGAGTGCTGTTCCTCAGGGGCCAGTCAATACTTGATGCACTGATAACTGCTATAAGCCTTGCTGTTGCTGCAATAC
>JAFGSP010000067.1 GCA_016934775.1 Candidatus Woesearchaeota archaeon
AGTTATGGACAAACACTCCTGAAGCAAGGGCAAAATTATGTGTGCCTTCGACTTCAAGGTCATACACATCTATTCTCTTGTTCATTTTGACTGTCTTTTTCATCTTGTGGTTATAGCAGGCAACTGCCTCAAGCATTGCTAATTGGTCTCCGTCAAAGAATCTCTTGGCAAACACCTCGCCAGTGAGTATGTTCGGATTCCTTTGGGCCAACCGTTCTTCCTCATAGGTTTTCAGGTTGCCTCTGGTCTCTAGCAGATGCCTCATAAGCGATATTGTATTATTATAGTAAGTCTTATCATATGCCTTTTTCCTTTTTTCCCTGAAATCAGCAGTCCATTGCTCCTTTGTTTTTTCCCTTCTCCAGGATACAAGAGTATCATCCAGCCACTGTTCTTTTGCTTTTCTGCTTAGATTTTCCTTGGCAAAAAGGTTGTGTCTGAAATACTCCCTGACAGAATCAGCCTGTATTTTCCGGTTCTCCTGCTTAGACCAGTAATTTCTCTGTGATTTATTCAGCCTTGCTATCGTTCTCTTCCGGTACTCCTCATCTGATTCATAGAATTCCTTGCTTTTTTTCAGCATATAGCTTTTGTATTCATTGTTTTCCCATTGTTTTTTTGCGCGTTCTGAGAGCATTTTTTTCATGGAAGGAGTTGACATTAGTCCTCTGACCTTCTCTCTATATTCTTGTTTTTTATGCGCCTGCCTGGCCTTCTCTTTCACATCTTCCCGCATTATTGTCATTTGCGCCATGGATGCATGCAGTGCCAAATGATCTTCCTTTGCCATCCTGATGATATTGTCAGGGCTGTTGTTGTTTTTATCGAAATCAATGTGGTGTTTATGGCTTCCGGCAGAAAGGGCATATCGTCCTTTCTCAAGATTATAATTATCGGCAAGCATATGCGTGAATACCCAATTGTTTTGATCAGGGTCAAATATCATTTCATATCCTTCTATAGTTATTCTTCCCCCTACCTTAGATGATTTTCTATTTAGAGGCATGAGGCTCATCTCAGAAGTAAGGTCATTTGCCTCAATATAACCTCCGTTCCTGGTCATGAACTTATGGTCTGGTGTGCAGATGATTTCCTCATCATTATCCAGGACTATCTTGATGACTTCAGCATCCTGCTTGGTGATTCTTGGATGTAAAATCATGCCTATGCCGATTGAACCGTCTTCTTTGACAGTGTAACAATAATTTTTCTTCCCTTCCCTGTCTTCCTTGACCAATTCCTTGAAACTGAGGTTTCTTCCGTCGACCAGGGCTACTTTTGTATCTCCGGAAAAACATCCTCCTGCAGAGTCTCCCTCCACGATGTATATCTCTGATTTTGCAGGGTCTTTCTCTGAGCAATCTGCCAGTTTTCCCGGCAGGCTTCCGCTGTTCAGCACGCTCTTGCGCCGGGTCAGGTCCCTCGCCCTCTTAGCGGCTTCTCGGGCCTTTGCTGCCTGGATTGATTTCATGACTATGAGCCTGGCCACTGCAGGGTTCTCCTCAAGGAATGTTGCAAGTCCTGTATTGACGAGGTTCTCCACAATCCCTTTCACATCTGAGTTTCCGAGTTTTGCCTTTGTCTGTCCCTCGAACTGAGGGTCAGGCAATCTTACGCTGATCACTGCTGTAAGCCCCTCTCTGACATCCTCGCTTGATAATTTTGCTTCCTTGTCGAGCTTGTTCTGCTCAAGGTATTTATTGAATGTCTTTGTCAATGCTGCCTTGAAACCGATTAGATGTGTCCCGCCATCTATCGTGTTTATGTTGTTGGCGAAGCAGAAAAGGTTCTCCTGGTATCCTTCGTTGTACTGCATTGATATCTCCAAGTGTATGGCATCTTTCTCTTTCTCAAAATAGATTGGCGGGTGTATGGAGTTCTTGCCTTTGTTGATGTGCTCGACAAAATTGATTATCCCTCCTTCATAATAGAACTCTGCTGTCTTTCCTGACCTTTCGTCTTCGATTGTGAGCCTTAGCCCTTTGTTGAGGAATGCAAACTCTCTCAGTCTTGAAGCTATGGTATCATATTGGAACTCGTCTGTCTCAAGGATTGTTGTGTCTACCCAGAATCTTACGAATGTCCCTCTCTTGTCTGTTGTGCCCAACTCCCTGAACTCTTCGGGATTTCCAAAGTCAAAATCCTGGGAATAGATATTTCCTTCCCTATAGACCTCTACATGGAGTTTTTTTGATAATGCGTTAACTACTGATATTCCGACTCCGTGCAACCCTCCTGATACCTTGTATGAATTATGGTCAAACTTTCCTCCTGCGTGGAGTTTTGTCATGACAACAGTCAATGCTGAGATGCCGTATTTAGGATGTATGCCTACTGGTATGCCTCTTCCGTCATCCTGCACGCTCAGTGAATTGTCACTGTATATCTTAAGGTTTATGTTCTTACAGTGGCCTGCCATTGCCTCATCTACAGAATTGTCCAGTATCTCCCATGCCAGATGGTGCAGCCCGGGAATCCCTGTGCCTCCTATGTACATTCCTGGTCTTTTCCTTACTGCGTCAAGCCCTCCAAGGACTGTTATTGACTCTGCTTCATACCCTTGATTCTGGGCTTTTTTGAGGCTTTCTGGAGCCTCTTTTTTGGCCTTTTCGGCTTGGTTATCATCAGTCATTTTGTAGTGTTTTGTCGTGCTTCATAGCCCTTCCTGAGCCTGTTTTCAAGCCCATTTTCCAGGTACCTAAATCACCGGTAAATCATCCGGCTAATCGTTGGTTTCCGAACTAAATCACTGTAAAATCTTCGCGTTTTCTCGTCGAGAAAATCGCTTAGAATCTATTAGGAAAAAAGGAGTGGTTATTTATATATTTTGCTATTTTTGGAATGCTTTATGATACCTATAAGTGCAGATTTATCCATCTAAAAAGCGCTAAAGAAATTAATGAGTAAAGCATTAAAAAAGAGCATTAAAAAATATCTGTAAATCCTTTCCAAAAACTCTTTCTAGCTCACCACAAACCCGTCGTAAAGCTCAAACACTTCCTTGGCATATTTCATCTTCTGGCTGTTCTCAGCATATATGGTAAATAGCTTCTCCCCCTGCTCTACCTTATCCCCAACATGCTTATAGAGG
>JAFGSP010000068.1 GCA_016934775.1 Candidatus Woesearchaeota archaeon
CCCAGGAGCTGCGGCTGCCTGTAAAAAGGATTTGCGAAGACGATAATAAGGTTGAAGTGTATCTGAAAAACATGGGTACAATAGATTCTTCATACAGCCTTTCTTTATCAGCTACAGACACAATAGTTTTAGTAGATACTGAATACGCACTTCTCCCTGGAGAAGAACAGAGAATACCCTTGGAAGTAGCAGAAGGAATAATGCCTGGAAAATATGAATTAAAGATGAGATCAGATATAATTGGTCTTGATCCTGAAGAAACAGATAAATTTTCTTCAGTGATTTCAACAAATGTTGAAGTCGTGTCTTTAGCAGATTGCTACAGGCCTGAACTGGTAACTAAGAGAATTAAAATATCTCATGAAGAAGCAACAAGCCTTCTTCAATTGAAGAACATAGGGCTTGAAGATGAAGACTACTCTTTGGAGTTAAATGGCCCTGATTGGGCATACCTTGAAGAAGACGAGATTTCAATAAACAAGGGAACAGCAGTTGCGCTTGAATTGGTGACATCACCTTCAGAAGAAATAAGTGAAGGAAACTATGATCTGCAGCTGATAATAACCTCTGAGGAGACAGATAATCAATATATCGAGAATTTCAGGATAATAATCTCAGATTATACTTTGCTTGAATATATTTTGATGAACAGATGCATAATTGTATTTTTACTGATGATTCTGGTTGACCTTGCATTTTTTGCAAAATTCCTTTTTGACATCTTATCTTCAAATAAAAGGCATGCCTTAGTTGATCTTCTTGTTATTCTAATTGCATTAATATTGGCGGCAGCTGTATTTACAATATGTTTTGACAAGTTCAGCACAAGCCTTGGATTGGCATATCAGAACAACATAGATGCGACAGATAACTTATGTGAAACATATTACAGCGAATCAGTATGTGAATCAGACTATTACATAAGGATGGACGAAGACACAAGACACGAGATTGACCTTTCAGGGCTATTCTATGATCCTGATGAAGACCTCCTTGATTTCAGCACATCAGATGAAATCGAGGATATTGTTGTTGATATCAGAGGATCCACAGCAGTATTGATCCCGGAAAAAGACTGGTATGGCACAAAATCCATGAGATTCACAGCTGAAGACGGCAATGGTGGTTATGCAGAATCCAGAAAATTCCATATACATGTTTTGGACACTGAAGAGGTTTATCTCCAGGATTTTGTTCTTGACAACCACCTTTGGATATCTGTAACAGCAATTGTCATCTTTTCTGCGCTGTCTGTTTTTCTTATTGTGTTGTTTTTTAATGATAGTAATTCTGAAAAAGAAAAAAAAGAAACATCAAAAGAAGATAAAAAGAAAAAATAAGATAAGGTTATATTCTTGTTCTCAAATTTTCATTATTTTCTTAACAGCATAGATAAACATCCCTGCGCTCCACGCAAAAGGCTGTTCTGACCTGTAGATCAGCCTTTTTACCGGCTTCCCAGTATTCTCATAGACTTCATAAACTCCTTTATGCTCAATCATCAATTCAGCCATATCTTTGAGTAGTAGTACTGCTTCTTTTTTCCTTCCAACTTTATGTTTTGCAAGGGCATTTATGCATCCGAGCCAGAGCCATGAAAGCCCGTTATGATAGTCGCCAAGGCCGATCATCCTTGTCTGTAAAGAAATTATTTTTTTAGGGTAAGGAGGGTGGACGCATTGAGAGGGTATGTCTTCGATATCAAAAATATGGGCAGCCTCTTCAATATGCCTTGCCTTCTCACTATCAGCAATATCCCATAAGACTGCAAGGAAGTTTCCGTCAGAAGAAAAATAATTGTACTGGTTGTCATTATTATCGATCCAGTCAAGATAATGCTCTCCTGCCCAGAAGAGCTCATTTATCTTATCCCTGACTTTATTATGCATTTCCTTATAATGCCTGCTTTTTGCTGTGAGTTTGCATATGCTGAATATTTCAGCCATGCATTTTAACGCATAGCAATGGCATACATTTGTATATAGGACCTTGCCTTTTTTCCTAACACTATCTGCCCAGCTGCATAATTCTTTCTCTTCAACAAGAAGGTCTTTGTCCTTATCCTGCTTCAGGTTCCATAGCATAATTTTTTCAAGCGCAGAAAGAGTTTTCCTGCAGAACCCCTTATCTTTTGTTTTTTTGGCATAGTTGTAGGCAGCAATTATCAGCAGAGAGTTCTGGTCTGCAGGATGCTTGTTGTTGAAATCAAAGGTGTATAATGGTCTTCTGATATTCTCATTCCTTAATTTTGCCATTGACAAGAGAATTTCAAAAACAGTTCTTCCTACTCTCAAAGGTATCTGTCCGTGCCTTGACCTGTTCTCAATAAGAAGGGAAAGGTTTTTTTTTACAATATCATAATCCTTAAGTTCCAGAGCCCCAAAACAGGCAAACATAGAATCACGTGCCCAATAATCCTTAAAATGGTTGAGCCCGGCATATATGCCCTGCTTTCCATAACACCTTCTCAGTTCTTTCTTAGCAATATCTAATGCATCGTTTATATTATCCATCAAATTCTCTTAAGAGCAGCTTCCTTATATTTTTTTTCACAAAATTTAAATATCTAGGATACTATTTCTTATAGGGGGTAATACTATGGATTTCAGCAAACTGATGGAATACCAGAACATGATGCAGAAGAACATCCGTTTTGAGCAGAAGATAAGCCGAAAGATAGAATTGCTCACTATTATCAACCACTTGACAGCAGGCCCTAAGAACTTAGTCCAGAAAGAAATGGTGATTATCGAGGCCAATGCACAGGGATTTTCCGAGAAAGAGATTGAGTCATTGATTGAAGAGCTTATCAGAGACAATATAATTTATGAATCTTCTCCCGGCTTTCTGAAAAGAAGATAATTATTCTTCGTCGAAATCAAATTCTCCTGAACTGCATTTCGGACACAAATATTCAGAAGTATCCGAGCCTTCAAGAACAACAATTTTCAGTTCTTTTCCGCATTCAGCGCATTTTACCTTGACTTCGACATAATTAATATTTGACTCTGGCATTGGGCATTGAGGATTACTTTTTCTAATTTAAATATTTTCTTTTTCATATCTTTTAAGGCGCTGTCCAGAGCAATGAAAATCAGAGATTTTCAGTGTGCCAAAAAGGCAGAAGTCTGCCTTTTTTAGCAAGTCAGCTTGCTGA
>JAFGSP010000069.1 GCA_016934775.1 Candidatus Woesearchaeota archaeon
AGGCGCTTCCGGAATAACACAAAAGCTTAATCTGCCGCATATTGCAATCTCTGAAAGCACAGGAGGCAGCATAGCATGCCCTGCATCATACTGCGGGGTCTACGGCATGTGCCCTACGTATGGCAGAGTATCCAGATTCGGACTGATCAGTTATTCAAACAGCATGGACAAGATCGGTGTTACTGCTAAAGAGATTGAAGAAGTTGCACTCATGCTTGAGATAATATCTGGATATGATGCGAAAGATTCTACATCAATGGACCTCCCTGTGCCGAAATACACTGAAAAAAACAATAAGAAAATGAAGGTTGCAGTTGTTAAGGAAAGCCTTGGCAAAGGTGTTGAAGATGATGTCAAAAAAAACCTGCTTGATAAGCTTGAAGGCATGAAGTATGGATTTGTTTCTTTACCTTTGACTTTCAGATACAGCATTCAGGCATATTATCTTATCAGCATGTCAGAAGCCTCAACCAACCTGGCAAAGCTCTGCGGGATGAGGTATGGAAAGCATGAAGAGCTCAAGGGTAATTTTAACAAGTATTTCTCTGCTGTAAGAAGCAAAAACTTTTCTGAAGAGGCCAAGAGGCGTATAATACTGGGCACTTTCGCAAGAATGTCCGGGTTCAGGGATGCTTATTACATGAAGGCATTGAAAGTCAGGACAAAAATAATTGAAGAATATAAAGACTTATTCAGGAAATACGACATAATAATCACTCCGGCTATGCCAAATATAGCTCCTGAATTTACCAAGATTGAAAAGATGACTCCTCTTGAAAATTATATGGCAGACATAATGACAACAGGACCTAACTTAGCGGGTTTTCCGCATCTGTCTGTACCTTCGGGATTCTCATCAGGAATGCCCACAGGAATGCTCCTTATCGCAGACCATTTTGAAGAGAAAAAACTCATAGATTTTGCGAGGATGATATCATGAAATCTCCTTTTAAAAAACTGTTCAGGTTGTTCAGGCCTAAAAAAGTCGGCCTGGCACTGGGAAGCGGAGGAGCAAGAGGATTTGCTCATCTGGGCGTAATCAAAGTGCTACTGGAAAACAACATCCCTATTGATTATATCTCAGGATCAAGTATAGGATCAATTGTCGCTGCCTACTATGCCCTGAACCTTGACATCAAGGGCCTTGAAGACATATCCCTGGGGCTGAAAAAAAGGGATATGCTAAAGTTCATTGACCTTAATAATCCCTCTGTCTCCATTCTCAGGGGAAACAAAGTAAAAAGGTTTCTCGAAGAGCTATTTGAAGACAGGACTTTCAAAGACACTAAGATTCCTCTTAGAATAGGAGCGACTGCGCTTGAAGACGGGAAAAAAGTAGTGTTTAAAGAAGGCAAGCTTGTTGATGCAATCATGGCTTCAGGGGCTTTTCCGGGTGTTTTCCCTGTTGTAACTCATAATGGAAAGCATCTTGTTGACGGCGGCCTTGCAGATGCTCTTCCTATTGATATGGTGGAAGAACTCGGAGCTGATGTCATCATCGGCGTAGACATCTATAATTTTGGTAATTACAAAGCAAAGAAATACGGGATGAGAGAAGTATTGGAGAGGACATATCAGCTCCTGCTGGCCAAGCTTTCAAACTATGAAGAAAAAAGCTATAAGAAAAATGTTGTAGTCATCAGGCCGGTAATCAGCCAAGTTGGAACATTTGATTTCTTTGGCGCTGAGAAAAAGATAAAAATAGGAGTAGATGCTGCAAAAGAAGCTCTTCCAAAAATCCAAGGTTTGATCTGATGAAATTCAAAAATGATGTTGTAATAGGGCTTGAGATTCACGTAGAACTAAATACAAAGACAAAATTGTTCTGCAGCTGCCCTACCCAGGGAAGCGAAGAGCCTAATACAAGGGTGTGCCCTATATGCCTGGGCCATCCAGGCAGCAAGCCAAAAGTTAATAAGAAAGCTATTGAATATTCTGCCAAACTGGCGACGGCGCTGAACTGCAAGATTGCCAAAGAATTGATATTCTCAAGAAAATCATATTTCTACCCTGATATGTCAAAGAATTTCCAAATCACCCAATATGAGCAGCCTCTTGGAGAAGATGGCTTCATAGAGCTTGGCAAGAACAAGATAAGGATAAAGAGAGTGCATATGGAAGAAGACCCTGCTGCTCTTATCCATCCAGGCGGCATCGGGATTGCAAAATATGTGCTTGTTGACTACAACAGGTCAGGCAACCCGTTATGTGAAGTTGTAACTGAGCCGGATTTAAGCAGCCCTGAAGAAGCCCGGGATTTCATGAAGTCCCTTATCACGATCTTAAGGTATCTCGGCATTTTTGACCCTGAGAAAAACATTGTGAAAGCTGATGCAAATGTTTCAATAAAAGAGAAAGGCTATGTGAGGGCAGAAATAAAGAACATTACAGGATTCAGGGAGATTGAAAGGGCACTCGCCTATGAGATTGAAAGGCAGAAGCATTCAGATGTGAAGCAGGAGACAAGGTCGTGGGATGCTGAAAAAGGTATTACATCCTCTTTAAGGACAAAAGAAACTGAAGAGGATTACGGCTATATATTTGACCCTGACCTTGTGCCTATTGAAATAGATACTTCCTGGCTCAAAAAGTTGAAGTCTGAAATCCCAGAGATGCCTGAAAAAAAATCAAAGAGATATGTTAAAGAATACAAGATAGCGGCTGATGACGCTTTTGTGATAACAAATGAATTCTCGCTCACAGAGATATTCGAGAAAGCTGTGAAAAAAGTTGACCCTGTATTAGCTGCAAGATGGATAAGAAGGGAATTGATTAGAATTTTGAATTACAATAAGATAGATCCTGGCGAGATGAAATTAAATAAGGAACAATTTATCTCTTTGCTTGTATTGTTGAAACAGAAAAAGATAACTGACAACACTGCCCAGAAAGTATTGGAAAAACTAGTTGTGGAGGATATTGATGTCCAGAAATACATAGCAGAGAATAAGCTAGAGGCTGTCTCTGATTCAGGTGTCATAGACACATACTGCAAAGAAGCTATTGCAGAGAACCCGAAAGCTGTCGAAGACTATAAGGCAGGAAATGAGAACTCACTAAATTTTATTGTCGGGCAAGTGATGAGAAAATCAAAAGGCAAAGCAGATGCCAGGGATGTGAAGGAGAGGATAAGGAAAATAATAAAATAAAACTATTTTCTAGGTTTCCAACCTTCATGCGCTCTTTTCTTTTCAGAACGCTGGGCCTGACCACATGGACCTCCTCCCCCATCTCTTGCAGAGCCTCCATTCTTCCTCTTCTTCTTGGATGTGGGCTTTGCCATCATGTATCCCTGCTTAAAAGCATCACTAGTCTCGTAGTTAAGAGACTCTGAAAACTCTTCTAAATGATATCTAACTCCTGTAACAACAGCATCTAAGGAATGACCTTGGTTCCATTTCTGAACAACTTCATATTCATGAGCTGAACACAATCCTTCTCTTAGTTTATCAGCTACTGAATACAAAACTCTCTGATAATGTGTTTCTCTTTGCTGGGGTAATGCACTTTCATATACTATTGTTTTTGCCATCTCTTTCACCTTTCCAAGTTTATAGCCCTGACTCTATACTTCATGAGGAAAAGAACGCATGAACAAAAAGCGCCTTTTCTCTAGCAAATGAGCACGAGAATCAGGATAATAGACACCAGGCTAAATCCAAGATACAATTTTGGGTTGTTAGCCTGATGCATAAACTAGATAATAGATCCCAATTAATATTTAAAGTTTTGGGAACAGACAATCAAGATTATCTTTTTATAGTATTTATGATTCCCTGTAAAGATGCCTAAATATTATGACCCTTTTCTTTTTGAAGATTCTTCCAAGGTAAAGTCTGTTGAGAAAAAAG
>JAFGSP010000070.1 GCA_016934775.1 Candidatus Woesearchaeota archaeon
AAAAAAGCTACTATTCAGACAAATTCCTATTCTTTAGAAATACAATATCTCTCAGGGAGGACACAGGAAATCACATTAGTAACAAGAGAGATCAGGCTTGATTTTGAAGGGGATATTGATTATGTTGAATTCATTCCGAAGGATTTGGTTGATTCCTCTGACAATATAGTGTTTGTGACAGAACCAGATAAAATATTGAACAAAGATCCTGTGTTCGAGACAAAGATTACAGACCAGTCTGAGATAATCTACTATATCAAATCACCTGTATCTCTTGATAATATACCTAAAATCAAGCCCATGATAATTACATTGAAGCAGGACGAGTCAATGAAAGGCATTACAGGATTTGCGCTTTTCGATTCAATCGGCTTCTCAGAATCCAATACTAAAATATTTGTCTTTGAATTATTAGTGGTCTTCATACTTTTGGGAGTGTATCTCTACTTTAATTATAACTCTTCTGTTATATCCTCTCTCTTCCCTCCTGGCAGGACAATAAAACCATCTCCTGATGCTAGAACTTTACCTATTGAAAAAAAGACCAGGCCTGTGGCAATCCTGCCAGCAAGAAGAATAGATGGCAATCATAGGGTCAGCTACATGCGAACCCTGATTTCAAAAGTCAATAGCTTAATTAAGTTTGACAAGCTGAAAGATGCAGCGCTTCATTATCATGAATTGAAATTCCTTTATCAATTGTTGGGCAGACAGGATCAGGAGTCGCTTTTCGGGGAAGTAATTGCTATCTCTGATTCCATCATATCCAAGCATATAGGTGAGATGATAAATGAGGCTGTAGTGGCAATAGCTCTGGGAGATGATGATGAAGCCTTCAGGCTATATCAGGACATCGATGGAGAGTTCAGCAAGCTTTCTGTCCCTTATAAAGAAAAGCTCTATTCAAGATGCTGCGAACTTGCATTGCATCTTAACAGGCATGAGACTAAGCATGAAAAAGAGAACTAAGCCGGATAAAAAAAGAACAAAGAAGATTGATATAGATTCAATCCTAGTCAGTTTGCTTGTTGTATTGCTTATTGTGATCTCCCTGATATCTGTTGTGATTCTCAGGGACTATGTTGGTCTTGTGAGTTATCACGCAGCTAAGGGAGGAGTAATCACAGAACTTAACGTGTATCAGGTTTTTCCGGCATCTATGTGGTCAGGTATAGTCGGGATAGCTCTTGAGTCTCCTTTGCTGAATACCACCTGGTTTGTTTATGCGGATCCTGCAGATATAAGTGAGCTTAATCCTATATTTATATGTCTTGAGCCAGGAAAAGAGCATGAGATTTATGCGACTACCATGAATTTCACCCAGATTAACTGGAGCAATATAGAAGCCGGGACAACACAGATGGTGGATGATTTTACAGGGACAGCATATAATCAGACAACTTCGGCAACACAGACATTTACCAATACAATGACCGTTGAAGTGGGAGGGAATACGATAATAGATGTTCCAATGGCCTATATGTACCGCTACAACAACCAGAGCAGCACAGCATTTCCCGTCGGCATCCTTCAGGATAATGGGAATATTATAATGGTAACCCTAATCAATAATGATTTTTTGGTGGGTTATAGGCCTGACAAAATCTATAATTACGAGATGATGGTCCCGATGCCTATAAACACCTCGAATTATAGATATAATATTTTTACTGATCCTTTTGATGATTGTCCTGAAGGGCAGGAAGGAGAATATTTTGAGCCTGGCAGCGTATATGGCTGGGTGACAGATAACGATACCCAGACATTTCTTGAAAATGTGCTTGTTGCGGTTGAAAGGAAATTCTTCATTACAGGGCCTGATGGGTTCTATAATATCACAGATCTCCAGCCGGGAAATTACTATCTGGTGGCCTTGAAAGCAGGATTCAACAATTATGTAGGAAACATTACAATAGAGGAGAGTGAAGCTACTTTGCATAATATCTCTATGGTTTTCTATGAAGAGCCTTTGACAGGAACAGGGCCAGGAGTTGGTACAGGAGTGGGGCCAGGTGAAGACCCTCCCGGAACAGAGACTGAAACAGGAGAAGGGCCGGGCGTAGGGCCGGGCGTAGGGCCAGGGATAGGTCCGTTCTTTGAAAAACCCGAGGAACCAGGGCTTGATCATTGGGTCTCGCTGGAAAAACTCCAGAAAAAGATCCGGCTTGATACATTTTTTAGAGAGACTATCCTTGTATTTAGTTTTAGGCCTGGTTCTTCAAATGTCCAATTTCAGATCACAGGAAATGCTTCTGAGATCATTGAGATGAGTGATTTCAGCGCAATAATTGAACAGAATGAATATGCTAATATTTCTATCAGGGGATTCGGTATTGCAGAGGGAGTATATACAGGAGCATTTGAGGTTTCAGGCGATTTCAATGACACAATTCCTATTGAGATTAGCGTGCTTGGAGAAGATAAGCTTCCTATTGAGGCTTTGTTAGTCGAGCTTGAGATACTAACGAGGAGACCTCTTCCGGGAAACAATTTCAGGTTTAAGATTGATCTCCAGAACCTGCTAATAGAGGATCATTATGATGTCATGCTTGAATATTTTATAAGAGGAGTCCAGGCAGAAACAGCCAACAATACACTTTATGTAGGTAATGATACTGTTTCAATAATCACAACAGAGACAATAATTAAAGATGTGCTCATCCCTCCTGAATGGGAGACAGGTGATTATTATCTTATTGTAGAAGCAAATTATCTTGACCTGTATTCCAGGACATCAACAGTCTTTGAGCTTTTTGAGCCTTTCTATAATTATAAAGTGTTCGGTCTTTTGGAAGTGTGGAAGCTTCTTTTGATATTGTCAATATTAGCTCTTATCATCGGGACAATTCTTTACATAAGACACAGGATTTATGCTTCCAAAAGATTCCACGTTAAAGTGGAGTATAAGCTGCTGCCCCAGAAAGGGCCAAGGTCATTGTATGTGGGAAAGATTGCAGAGACAGAGAATGACACTTATTTTGACATGGACAAGCTTACAGTTCACAGCATTGTTGCCGGATCAACAGGAGGCGGTAAGACTATTGCCGCCCAGGTTATTGTTGAAGAAGCGCTTTTGAAAGAAGTTGCAGTTATTGTGTTTGACCCTACAGCACAATGGTCAGGAATGCTCAGGAAATGCCAGGATGAGAAAATGATGTCTTTCTATCCGAGGTTTCATCTCACAAAAAAGGATGCCAAAGCATTTAACGGAAATGTTCGTGCAATCAAGAATCCAAGAGAAAAGATACAGCTTGAAAAATATTGGAAACCTGGCGAGATACAGGTGTTTACTTTGAGCACGTTGAGCCCGAAAGACATGGATATATTTGTTGCGAATACTGTCAGGGCAGTTTTCCAGTCTAATCTCCAGGAATTCAGGGGACTGAGGTATATGATGGTGTATGACGAGGTTCACAGGCTTCTGCCTAAATTCGGCGGTTCCGGAGAAGGATTCATCCAGATAGAAAGGGCATGCAGGGAATTCAGGAAGTGGGGTATAGGAGTTATGCTAGTATCACAGGTTCTTGCTGACTTTGTCGGACAGATCAAGGCTAACATCAACACAGAAGTCCAGATGAAGACCAGAGACGAAGGCGACCTGAACAGGATCAAGACAAAATATGGTGAGTCTTTTATCCAGGAGCTTGTCAAGTCTCCTGTAGGAAGCGGCATGGTCCAGAACTCTTCATGGAATCGTGGTAAGCCTTATTATGTCACCTTCAGGCCGATCATCCATAGTGTTGTAAGGCTGACAGATGAAGAGCTTGAGAAATATAATAAATATAATGAGATTGTTGAAGACCTGGCATACCAGCTTGACCAGATAGAGCAGGAAGGCAAAGATGTGTTTGATCTCAGGCTGGAACTGAAGCTTTCTCTTGACAAGATTAAGCAGGGCGCTTTCAACATGGTAGAAATATACCTTGAAGGCCTCAGGCCCAGGATTGAGAAGATATGGAAAGAATTAGGGAAAACACCAAAGAAAAAGCAGATTGAGCTTGTTTCAGAGGCAGAGCTACAGGCTTCTATCCAGGCAGCCCAGAAAGAGAGTGATAAAGCAAAATCAACTGAAGCTGCAGCAGGCGCAGGAGGAGAGCCGGCTGCAAAGAAAAAAATGGCTATAACTGATGATGTCCCTCCAGATAAACTTCTGAATCTTGCCAATGGTATGCTGGTGAATAAGCTGAAGAACCTTGTTGATGAACTGAGGGCTATGAAAGATGATGATTTCAAGAAACAGGTCAATGAAGAGAAAAACGACTACTCTGCATGGATAAGGACATCATATCAGAATGACAAGTGGGCAGACATTGCAGACCAGATACTGACAAGAGAGGATTTCATCAAGTTCCTTGAGTTGCTTGAGCAGGGCAAGGAGAAAACATTTAAACCGGCTACGCCAAGGCCTAAACCTTTTTCCAGTAAAGCTGGCCAGCCGGCTGCTCAGCTTCAGCCAGCAGCCAAAGCCGAATCAGCACCAACTGCAGCACAACCTCAAACCTCTGCTCCTCAGCAGTCTGCTCAGCCAGCACCAGCAGCCCAGCCATCAGTTGTCCAACAACCAGCAAAACCGGTTCCAGCGGCACAAACACTTGCTGCCAAGCCGGCAACTCCTGCAACACCTCCACCTGCCAAATCACCTCCACCAGTATCATCCACACCTCAACAGACAGCGACACAGGCAGCTAAAGGACTGAACTGGTCAGAGATAAAGCAAAAGCTGGCGCAGCTGAAGACATCTCCTGAAAAAATCAATTATCTGAAAGGATTAGAAAAACAATTTCCAAATAATCCGGAATTGCTATTCTCGATAGCTGCGGAATACCACAGGGTAAAGGATCTTGCAAATGCAGAGGCTTATTACCTAAAATTATCAAAAATTAACCCCAATAATGCAAAAGTCCTATACTATCTTGCCAACGTATATAGTATGGAGAAAAAGTACAAAGAGGCTCTTGATATGTATAATAAGATTATCCAAATCCAGCCGAATTATCCAAAAGTAAAAAACTATGTGGCAGTTATGCAGAAACTAGTCAATGCTCCAAAGGAGGCTAATCCGAAGAAATAAAATGGCACTTAACATGCACTTCCCTAATGTTACTCCCAGGAATTATTTTTACTTGAAGAACGGCCAGATAATCAAGAATATTACAGAACTTCCTGATGTACTGGAGAGGCTTGACAATTATACTTTCAATGAGCATGTTAAACCAGAAAGAAATGATTTTGCAGCATGGGCTTATGAAGTATTTAGGGATTCTGAACTATCAAGGATACTTGGTAATGTTAAATCTAAGAAAGACACAATCAGGGTAATGAATGCATATATCAGGCAGAAGCAGGCTAAGGATGTTCCTGTTCTACAGAATTCAGAAGCACAGACTGTCCAGCTCCAGCAGCAGAAAAAAGCAAATGAGCAGCAGCCATTGCAACAATCGACTCAGTCTAATAATAATGTAAATGCTTCATCTAAGCAGAATATGCAGTACACTGCATCACAGAGCGCACAACAACCTCCAGCACAGCCGCACGCATCATCACAACCGCCTGCGAATAATTCGCAGGTCAAAAATACTAAAAACATCCCGACAAACCTGCCTTCAGGCAGCCAGCAAAAACCAGGAACAACCCCTGTGTCAGAACCAGCACAGCCCCAACCTCTGTCTCAGCCAGCTAAACAGCCAGCCGGAAAAAGCCAGGATCAGCAGCACAGCCAGCCTCAATCGCAGGCATCCCAGATTCCCAAGCAAAATCCTGACAGTCCTTCAGAGCAGCATAAATCTTCAGAGCCTTTTGAGCCATACCATCCTTTCAGAAAATCATCAACAATGTATGCCTGGAAATCATCAGAGAGCGTGCCTATTATCAAACCTCAGGAAGTAAAAGAGCCGCCTAAGATTACAAAACCGATATCGCCTCCGAAAGTACCTATTCTTTCAAAGCCAAAAGTACAGCCTATCCAGACAATTGCTCAAAAACCTGAGCAGGTCAAGCCGGTCCAGCAGATTCGTCCGCAAACACAACAGATACAATCTGCTCCAAAACCACAAATAAAGAAACCTGTTGCATCACCAACCCTATCAACAATTGCAGTGAAACCACAGACAATTCAGCCGTCCAAACCAGTTCAGGCGCAGACTGCTCAGACTAAGCAAGACTACCAGAACATTAATGATCCGAACGAGTTTTTTGAAAAAAATCCTTTGACTACAGGCCAACGTGTAGACGGCAAAAAAAAGACATACTCAGCTACGCCTCTCGCTAATATTGATGTTACAGGTCTTGCATCTGATAAGGCGGTCGAGGCATTCCAGGACAAGTATTCAGAAGCTTATCAAAGAATGTCTGAATTAAGAAAGGCCGGATTTGATACAACTCTTGTTGAAATAATGCTTTTCAGGATCCCGCCAAAACTTAAAGTCTACCAGGCCAGCAGGGAAGAAAAAGACATGGTTGTTGTAAAAAGATATCTCAATGAAGTAATCGAAGAACTTAATAATGTGAAATGATATACTGAATTAAAATGGCATTCATGTTCAAACCAAAGTATCCAAGGATAGAGGACGCTGAAAAAGATAAAGAGCAGGCTGCCCCTGAAGCTGAAGAGCAAAAACAGGAAGCACAGCCCCAGGCGATGGCAGCAGGAGCAGGAGGCCCGAGCACAGCAGCGCTTTCAGCTGATATAATGAAGCTCAAGGCCCAGTTTGAGCAGTTTGCAGAATTGAGGAAGCTTATCAATGAGCGTTTTACCCGTATCAATGAGCAGAACGGCGAATTGAGAGGGATGATCATGGATACGAACAGGACTATCCAGGAGATGGAAGTAAAGACTGTCAAGGCAGTTGATCTTGTTGAAGCAGTCCATCCTGATAAGCTTATGGTAGATGTCAGGAAGCAGGATGCAAAAATAGAATCATTGAAAGCCGGCATAGAAAGCAATGATTCAATCATGAAATCTTTGATGGAGCAGCTTAAGGAACTGAGGCACCAGCTTTCCACGTTTAGGGGAATAGAACAGGTCGTCGAGCTTAATGAAGAAGTGAAAAGAGACCTTATGAACATCAAGAAAGTCCAGGCTGTTGTGGAGAGGCATTCTGATAAGATTGAAGGTATCTTTATTGAATCCCAGAAAAGATTTCAGGAATTTGAGAGCCTTTCTGATAAGTTTAAGGAAGTCCAAAAGCAGATATCTTCAGTCCAGGAGATAGCTGACCAGAATAAAGTCAAACTTTCTGCTTTATCTTCAAAGAAAGAAGTGGAAGACCTGATAAGCAAATTTAATAATTTTGAGAAGCATGTGAGCAACATAATTGACCTTCTGACAAAGAGGGCAAATGATCTTCCCAAAGAAATCGACGACAGGTTTAGGCGGCTGGAAGCCAGCATGAATGATGCATTTGATAAAAAGATTAAGAAAGCAGAAGCTATGAATAAGCTTCTTGAGCGGATTGAGAAAGAGGCTCCGAGAATAGCAAAAGAATTTGAGATATCTGAAAAACTGAAGAGTATTGAAGTAAAAAAGATAGAGTCGCAGCCAAGTGAAGAGACAAAAGAGACTACTGAAAAAGTTGAAGAAGAAAAGAAAGGATTCTTTGCAAAGCTTCTTGGAGGCGGCAAGAAAAAAGAAGAGAAAGCTGAAGGCGGTGAAGAGAAAAAGGAGTGATTAGATTGAGGCTATCTCTTTCTCAACGAACTTGATTTCTTTTGTAATCTGTTTTTTTATGATGGGCTTGTAGAAAACAGCCAGTGAGCGTAATGCAGCCTTCTCAATCATTCCTGTCTTTTTCGTGAAGATATCTAATCTTACTTTTGTCTTATTTCCAACAGGCACCATCTCAAAAGTGCCATGGATATTGTATCTGCCGTAGGGCTTGAGCAGCCTGAATGTCAGCCTGTCTTTTTTTGATTCAATCACCTGGAAGTCAAGTCTCATTATCCTGCCCATGAACTTTTCTCTTGTATAGAAAAAAGAACCTGGTTCATAAAGCGAGCCTTGTATAAATTCAAACCCAAGATGTGTGTCAAAAACATATTTTTTTTTACCGCTGGCGAGTTTTGAGACATATTCCAGGACTTTCTTAGAAGAAGCATTGACAATTGCCGAAGCAGAGGCTATTTTCATGATTAGTTAAAGTACAATAAGAAATATAAAATATTTATTCTTTTTTCTTCTCTTTGTACAGAAGGCGTACAGCATATTTGATTACATCAGTCCTGCTGGTAAAATCGCCCTTTGAGTCTTCAATCATCTCATCGATCTTGGCGGTCAGGCCTTCTGGAATCTTTATGGTATCGTATTTAGTTCCTGTTTTTCTTCTCATTGTTATACCCCCATACTAAAGCCTATTAATACATTTAGACTATTTTAATAGTATTGTTAAACCCTTAATCAATTCATATTTATA
>JAFGSP010000071.1 GCA_016934775.1 Candidatus Woesearchaeota archaeon
ATAGCTTATTCCTGAAGAACTATTTACACGATGCAGCCATAGGGGGTTATTTGTCTTTTTCAGGATTTTCACAACTTCTTCTGAGCTGCCTCCCTGGGCCCCTACTCCGGGAATGAGGAAAGGCACTTGTTTTCCGGAGTTGACATTTAATTTAGAAATCTCTTCAAGCTCTTTTGGATATGTTGCTCCGACAACAGCACCAAGTCCGGGCCTGTGCCATTTCAGGATTAGCTCTGATACTTTTCTATATACAGGAGTGCTGCCGACCTTCATGTCCTGCACTTCCACAGCTGTCTTGTTCGAAGTCCTGTTGAGCACATATACCCCTTTATTCTTGTAGTCAAGGAACGGCTGAATAGAATCATAGCCGAGATAAGGGTGAACTGTTACAGCATCTGCCTTCCACACTTTGAATACAGAAGCAGCATATGCAGCAGCTGTCTTGCCTATGTCTCCTCTCTTTGCATCCAAAAGGACATCTATGTTTTTTGCCTTGTATTCTTTTATTATTTTTTTCAGGGAAAGCAGGCCTTCGAAATCATATTGCTCAAAAAACGCAATATTCGGCTTTACTATGGGGATGTTTACATCCTCACCTTCCATCGCATCAAGTATGTCAAGATAAAATCTGGTTATAGCTTTTCCGGGTGACTCTTTTATCGGGATTTTTTCAGCTACAGGGTCAATCCCCATGCATAAGATACTACCAGCTTGTTCAGCCTTTTCCTTCAGTATATCTGTGAACTTTGTCATTGTTTCGTTTGGATACTTCCTGCACTAGTTTTGATATCAGCCTGTGCGGATCTGAGTCATAGATCAGCTTTGCTCCTGTCTTCTTCTTTGTGATCTCTATCAGCTCGTCAAAGAATTCAGAGATGCCTCCCATCTTTTCCAGCACACCTATGACCTTGCTGTCTTCATATGCTATAGTGAATTCATTCAGTGTGCCAAGAGAGCCTCTCAGGAAGACCACAGCGTCGCTTGACCTGATATTTACTATGTTCCTTAGGTTAAATCCAAAACCAGTAAATACTATGGTATCATAAGGAACATAAGGCAACTTATATTTAGTTTTGTGCTCCTTAATATCATACGCAGGGCTTATACCTATAACCATGCCGTTCTCCTCTTTGGCGCCTATCGCAGCCTCATTCGGCATGCCTGTCGTTGCTCCGTTTATCAGGATGCAGTTATGCTTTGCGATCTCTTTTCCGATTTCCCTTGCCTTCTGGACAAGGAACTTGTCACGTACTTTTGCAGAAGAGCCCATAACACCGATTTTAAGCTTCATGATTCCATCAACCTCCATCTCTTTAATTCAGAATTACTTAATAAGGTTTTTGTTTGGGAGCGTCTTCCAATAGAGATTACAACATCCTCTCAAGATCCCTTGCCTTATGGATCTCGATGAGATTGGTAGATCCAGATTCTGTAGAAAAGACACCTGCTGTGAAAAGAAGCAGGTCATCCCTGTTTATCAGTTTCTTTTTGAACAGAAGCCTGCTGCAGTTCAATGTCTTTTTTTCAGACGGCATGTCAGGATATGCTACAGGCGTGACACCATAATGGAGTTCAAGCTTTTTTCTTACGCTGTCTTCCTTCGTTATCGCAATTATGGGGATGTTAAGCTTGAACCTTGAGATTATCCTGGCAGTGTAGCCGGATCTTGTCAGCGTGATTATCTTTGTGACAGGCAGCATGTTTGTGATATTGTGTATGCATTTTGAGATTCCCTCAGAGACAGTCCTGCAATTGTCTATTAAGACTTTTGTCTCTACAATGCTTTCTGTTTCAAGGGCAATCTTATGCATCTCTCTTACTGCTTTTACAGGGTATTTTCCTATGGCTGTCTCAGCAGACAGCATGATGACATCGCATCCGTCAAGTATCGCATTTGCCACATCGCTTGTCTCCGCTCTTGTCGGCGTGGAGTTTTCAATCATAGACTGGAGCATCTGAGTTGCTATGATGACAAGCTTTCCTGCCTGGTTGCATTTCATTACAAGCTCTTTCTGTATAAGAGGCACTCTTTCAGAGGGTATCTCAACTCCAAGATCCCCCCGGGCGACCATTATCCCGTCTGCTTCTTCAAGAATGCTGTCAAAATTCTTTATCCCGATGGGTGTTTCGATCTTTGCTATTAATCCGATATCCTTTCCTATTAACCTTCTCACTTTCCTGATGTCATCTGTATTCCTTGTATATGACAGCGCAATATAATCAATTTTCATCGAAGAAGCCTTTTTTATCATTGCCCTGTCTTCGTTTGTCAGGATGTCCAGCCCCAGCGCAACATCAGGGATATTTACCCGGGCCCTGTTAGAGATGTCTCCTTCAGACATCGACAATAAGGTTACCTGGTCGTTTCCTGTTGATTTGACAGCCAGCCTGATCAGGCCTTCATTGACAAGGATAATGTCATTTTTTTTCAGGTGCCTGTATATGTTTTTGTTAAACTTTATCTCTGATTTTTTTCCAAGGGTTATCTCAGTGCCTTTTTTCACACCTATCCTGCTCCTGCAGAGCAGCCTTACCTCCGGTCCCTGTGTGTCAAGCACGATAGGGATATCTTTTACTTTCCTGACAATATTTACTTTTTCCACAAATTCATCTGCAGAAGCATGTGACGCATTAATCCGGATGGCGTTCATGCCTGCGGCCAGCAGGCTCCTGATTGTCTTCACATCTGAAGATACAGGGCCCAGTGTTGCAAGAATCTTTGTTTTTCTCATGAGAAAAAGTGTATTCAGGGAGTTTATAAAAGTTGTGTAATCGAATTATTAAGTGTCCTGCCTTGGTTCACTTAAACGACTTGCTGATATTAAGGTTCCAGAAGCTTGGCAATGGATTGTTGACAAAGCCTCTGAATTCCTCAGAATAGATGTAGGTTATGCCTTTCTCTGTATATTTTTTGAAATCAAGGTCTTCATAGAGCTCTTTAATCTTTTTCCTCTCAAAATCCTTCTGCAGGAGTGAAGACGGCTTTAAGATAAGATAGTCAGCCTGCCTTAAGATATTTATCTCAAGATTTGCTGAGTTCTGCGATATGAACAAGATGCTGAGGCTCTTGTGCCTTGCGACAAGGATCAGTTCTGAGAGCATCTGGTTCGCGTTTGTCATTGATTTCCTTGAACTAAAAAGAACACCGCCTTCATCAATAAGCACAAAAGAATCATTTGTAATCTTTTCGATATTATCAGTCACATGGATCCATGTCGGCAGGTCCTCTTCATTGAAACCCAGGGCATAGCACTTCTTGTTTGTCTTTGCATGGACATTCTCAAGTATTTTTACGCCTATGGCAGTCTTTCCTTTCCCTCTTGCTCCAATTATTATTCCGATGACACTGTCTCTCATTATCTTCTTTTCCCATCTGTCCAGGTCTCCTGCCTCGGCTTCCACGACAGTGAATTCCTGGTATTGGGGCAGGATAGAGCCTCTTTTTTTCTCCTGCTGCCTCTGCCTTGACTTTTTTTTCATGTCTTTTGACATCTTCATTATTGTTCCGATTGTCCTGAACGGCAGCAGTATGATAGATTGGAGTATACTGAACAGCATAAGTATTAGTTTCAGCACGCCTACGCTCTTTGGCTTGTCCTGCTTCTTTTTAGCCATGGAGAAACATAATCAATAACTGGATAATAAATGTTTTGAATCTGTTTTCTAAGAAGCCCTTATCTCACATACACGTCTTTTAAATATCTTTCAAATAGTTTTTTAGTTTTCTGCACTGCTTTTTCTGAAGGCGGGGATATGCCTTTGCAGGGATAATCAATCCCAAGTTTCTCATATTTTTCTTTGCCCAGGGTATGGAAAGGAAGTATCTCCAGCCTCTCAAGGCATTTGTAATCCTTAAAGAATTCTGCAGTCTTCAGGATAAACTCTTCCTTATCAGTATATCCCGGCACAAGGACATACCTTATCCAGAACTTTTTTCCGGTCTTCTCAAGATGCTCTGCTATCTTTATGGGAGCATCACTAGTCATGCCTGTGACTTTCTTTTGCCATACAGGGTCTATATGCTTGATGTCGAGCAGGGTGAGGTCTGCGTACTTAAGCAGTTCAACAGTGAATTCGTCAAAAATCATGCCGTTAGTGTCCAGAGCAGTATGTATTTTTTTCTTTTTAAGCGCTTTGAACAATCCTATAAGCTCTTTCCTCTGGACAAGCGGCTCACCTCCTGAGACAGTGATGCCGCCTTCATCTCCGAAGTATTCCTTCTGTTTCTCTACAAGCTTCACAATATCTTTCACAGAATAATCTTTTCCCGCGCCTATTACCCAGGTATCTGGGTTATGGCAGTATATGCATCTTACATTGCATCCTTGCAGGAAAAGTAAGAATCTAATCCCTGGGCCTTCCTGGGTTCCCAGGGTTTCTATTGAATGTACTTTAAGCATATTAGATTCCTTTGTGGAAAGTCCTTGCGATGACTTCTTTCTGCTGTTCAGGCGTAAGCTTTATGAAGTTGACAGCATAACCTGACACCCTTATAGTCAGCTGCGGGTATTTTTCAGGATGCTCCATTGCGTCAACAAGAACTTCCCTGTTAAGTACATTTACATTCAGATGATGCGCATTCTTCTTGAAATATCCATCAAGGAGCATGACAAGCTTATGCACTCTCTCTGTTTCATCTGCGCCGAGTGTCTGGGGCACAAGAGAAAAGGTGTTTGATATGCCGTCCTTGCAGTATTCGTAAGGTATTTTAGCAACAGAATTCAGTGATGCTACAGCTCCTGATGAATCCCTGCCGTGCATAGGGTTTGCTCCGGGTGCAAAAGGCTCTCCTGCTTTTCTTCCGTCCGGAGTTGAGCCGGTCTTATGCCCGTAGACAACATTCGCGGTTATTGTCAGGATGGACAATGTGGGTGTTGCATCCCTGTAGATTTTGTGCCTGGCAAGCTCTTTCCAGAAATCCTCAGTTACTTCGTTAGCAATAGCATCTACTTTTTCATCGTCATTGCCGTATTTTGGGAAATCTCCATCTATGATGAAATCCGTAGTGATTCCATACTGGTTCCTGACAGGCTTTACTTTTGCATATTTTATTGCAGAAAAAGAATCAGCAATCACAGAAAGGCCCGCCATCCCGAAAGCCATTGTCCTTTCAACATTCGTATCAATGAGCGACATCTGGGCCCTTTCATAATAATATTTGTCATGCATGTAATGAATCACGTTCATTGTGTTGACATACATCTCTGCAAGCTTTGGCATTACTTTCTTGTATCTTTTTATTACTTCATCATAATCAAGGTATTCGCCTTCTATAGGTTCTATCCCCGGCACGATGTCTGCTCCGCTTATCTCATCTTTTCCCATATTCAGGGCATACAAGAGAGCTTTAGCGATATTGCATCTTGCTCCAAAGAACTGCATGCCTTTACCCATCTTTGTATAGGATACGCAGCATGCTATGCCGTAATCATCATAGTCCCAGCATTTTTCCATGAGCTCATCATTTTCATACTGGATGGAAGACGTGTCTATGGAAATTTTTGTGCAGAATTCCTTGAACGGAGTTGGAAGCTTCTCTGACCATAATATGGTCATGTTAGGTTCAGGTGAAGGCCCAAGGTTGTACAGTGTCTGCAGGAACCTGTAAGAAGTTTTTGTGATTTTATGCCTGCCGTCGCGCCACACGCCTCCAATTGATTCAGTCAGCCAGGTAGGGTCGCCTGCAAAGAGCTGGTTGTACTCGTCCATCCTGAGATGTCTCACGAGCCTTAGTTTCATGATGAAATGGTCTACAAGTTCCTGGGCTTCCTCTTCTGTAAGATTGCCTTCTTTTATCTCTTTTTCAAGGTAGATATCAAAAAAGCCGCTCACATTGCCCAGGCTCATAGCAGCGCCGTCCTGCTCCTTCAATGCAGCAAGGAATGCAAAATAAGTCCATTGTATAGCTTCCCTGGCATTTTTTGCAGGCCCGCTTATGTCAAATCCATATGATTGGGCCATCTCTTTCATGAGCCCCAGGGCCCTGATCTGTTCGCTTACTTCTTCCCTTAACTTTATCTTATCTTCGTTCATCTCGCCGTCAAGGGCAGCCTTGTCATTCTCTTTTTCAGCAATCAGCCTGTCAATACCGTAGAGGGCAACCCTCCTGTAATCCCCGATGATCCTTCCTCTTGCATAGTTGTCAGGAAGCCCTGTCAATATGCCTTCTTTTCTCATTGATCTCATTTCAGGAGTATAAGCATCAAAGACGCCGTCATTATGGCTTTTCCTGTATTTAGTGAATATCTCTATAACTTTCGGGCTCAGCTTCCTGCCGTTCTGCTCGCATGCAGCTTCAACTACCCTTATTCCGCCGAAAGGCTTTATTGCCCTTTTCAGGGGCTCATCAGTCTGGAGCCCGTAGATACTCTCAAGCTCTTTTTTGATATATCCGGGCTTGTGGCTTGTGATAGAAGATATAGTCTCTGTGTCAATATCCAGGACTCCGCCTTTTTTGACTTCTTCTTTTAAGAGACCCTTGCAGATTTCCCATAGCTGGGTTGTCTTTTCTGACGGGCCCTTAAGGAAAGAGGCATCGCCGTCATAAGGCGCCAGGTTATCGTACACAAATTGTCTTACATTGATATTGTTAGTTTTTTCTGAATCATTTTTGTTTTCCATTTTATCCCAAAAGTAATTTACCTCCTTTTTATATTTTATGATGATATAATCTATACTCTTTCTATACTTTTATAGCTTAATTGTCAAATTTCTGGTTTAATATGCTTAAACGGAAGTCTATCCGCAATCTTCAATATGCCTATAGTCAGGACAACAGAAACGCAGGCCGTAGTTCCGAGGCCGCCGCCAAACCCTGCAAACATCTTGCTGGCATTCAGATAAAAAAAGGAAAAAACCAATCCTGCAAATCCAGCCCAGAGAATGTTCGGAATCCTGTTTTCAGAGCTCATCCCTACGAATGATGCTCCAATAAATATGAGCGGGGCATTTCCCGAAATGGCCTGCGGGAAATATGAATGGAATACATAGAAAAATATTCCGACAACCAATGAGGGGAGTGCCGATGCTTTTACAGGTCCCATCTTGTAGTCAAGGCTTAGTGTATATGTCAAAGCAGCAGCTAAAACGCCTATTCCTACTAGCATTAATCGGGTTATCATAATATCATCCCCAGGCCTATCTTTATAAGTACAGTCACCACAACACTGCTGAATGCGATTGTTCCCAGTTTTCCGCCGACACCTGAGTATGCGTCATGGGATAAGTAATACAATACACCTGCAATAAGTCCGGACACAGAAACAAAAATCAAGTTCGGAAGCACAAAAGGAGAGGCCATGCCGACAAAAGCCCCGCAATAGGCAGCAGGAGGCAGGTCAAGCGCAGTCTTATGGAAATGGCACAGGTAGTAGGCTGCCATCCCGGTTAAGCCTGCCCCGATAACCGGCCCAAACTCAAGATTGACGCTGATGAAATAAGTAGCAACAGCGCCCAATGCACATGCGATTATAGCAGTATAATGCTCAAGAAAACCATATAACCTATGGACTTTTATCTTGTGTATATTAACAAATCCTATTGATATGACTATGCCTGTCAGCACTGCGGCAACAATCATGATGGCTAAGTGGGCCTTTTCATAGAATATCATGCCTGCATAGATCACAGCGAATGCGCTCAATACATAGTAGGATAGGACGTCATTAGGGCTGATAATCTTTCTGCCCTTTTCATTGCTCATATAGTATCTTATTTAGCTACTGCTATATAAATTTTAATGAAATCAGGACAGTGCTAATTTGCTTGATAAGGTTTATAAACTCCTGATGTATTTATTATGGCTTATCAGTCTTTTTCGGAAAAGAGGGTGAAAAAATGAAACAAATGCAGGGTCAGAGGATAGAACGAGATACTTATGCGAACGAGACAAGGAGAGCAGGCTCGGGCTCGCAGAAAAGGAGCCATGTTACTGGGTTGCAAGTAGGCCAGGAATTTGACGTGGAGATCACAGAGCTCGGTCACAACGGTGACGGCATGGTCTCTATTGAAGGATATACTGTGTTCATCAGGAACACAGAGACAGGCGACAAGGTCAGGGTAAAGATCAAGAAGGTTAAGGATACAATAGCTTTTGCTGATAGGTTGACTTAAATTATATAGTTTGTGTCACAATTAAAATATAGGCATTAATGCCAGTTATGATTTTGGTGATGAATCATGAACTGGCAAGAGATTAATGCCCA
>JAFGSP010000072.1 GCA_016934775.1 Candidatus Woesearchaeota archaeon
ACTGCTCTCTATAGTGGCAGATGAGCCTTATGTCGTAGAGTGGGTGACAGAAGCCACAACATCAAAAAGAGGCATAACATTGGCAGAGTATGATATCTCAAAAGATTCTCCTTACGCAGGGAAGACAATCGGTCAGATAAGAAAAGAGATAGCAGGGAAAGCAAAGATACTAGGAGTAGAGACTTCGGCAGGCTTTGAGAGGATACCAAGCGATAACGTTCTGGTTGAACCCGGAGCAAAAGTCATAGCTATAGTAAAAAGCTCGAAGAAAGAATGAAAAAAGAAATTTCAAGCGTACTGGGAAAAATAGGAAAGAAGTCAGGCCTTTTCATAGTGTTGGTTGTGCTCATGGCTATACAGGCCTTGGCTCTCGATAGGGAGGCGGTAACACCTGTTATAGTCGGATTAAGCTTCTTAGCATTCATTGTAAAACTCGGACTTGCGCTTTGGGTCTACCTAAAGAACCCTTCAGCAAAAGTCAACAAATTCTTTGCAATAGTGTTCCTGGGACAGGCGTTATGGGATTTTGGAAAATTCGTGATGTGGCAGATATTTGATCCTGCAAAAGCATTGACCTGGGGAAAGATAAGCTACACAGGCTATATATTATCAGTGTTCTGTTTCCTATGCTTTGTATGGGCATTCCTCAAGAAGAAAAATCTATTCAATAATACGCCAGCAGGCAAAGCAGTCTTCTATGGTGTCATGATTGCAGTACTTGTGTCCTTATGGACGACAAACCTGGTACTGGAAGATGTCGCTGAGAGAGATGGGTTCAGTTCAGAGGGTTATGTCCTTTGGTCATATGATTACGGACCAATATACAACTACTTCTTCTTATGGTTCCAAATACTTCCATTTGTTTATGGCTTAGTGCTGTTCCTGATAAAATATTTCCAGACCGAAGAGGCAGACACAAAGAAACAACTGCTCTATGTTATAATAGGAAGCTTGTTTCCAATAGTCATAGGTATCCCTACAGGAGTCATACTCCCGGCTATGGGATTCGTTCTTCCTCCGCATAATAATATTCTTACATTGATCCTCAGCGTATTCCTGACAATAGGAATCGCTAAATACAAATTTCTAGATGTACAGCCTGTGGGAGAACAGGGCAAACCTGAAAAACTTTCAGAGGAGTTCAAGACCCAGTTTCATATGGACTACTCAAAATATTACTTTGTGAGACATCAAAAATCAGTTGAGATATCCTACAAGGTGCTCCTAAATTACCTTGCACAGAAACATTACGGACTTGTAATAACGACCAAAGCGCCAGATAAGATAAGACAGGAATTTGGAATAAAAACGACGCCAATAATTTGGATGACAGATTCAGAAACAGAAAATCTTAGTGTTGATCCTGTCGATATAGAACAGCTGTATGAGACAATACACCAGTTCTGCAAAAAAGTCGGCAATAGCTTCATAATGATTGACGGCCTGGACTTTCTCGTCCAGCACAATAACTTCTCAAAAATACTGCATTTCCTGCAAGAGGTAAAGATCCTTGTGGAGAATAACAAGGGCGTGTTGATAATCCCTGAGGGAAACCTCCAGATGGACAAGATGCAAGAAAGGCTGATTGAGAAGGAACTCATTAGTTTGCCATACTCAAAAAATGTACTGAGTGCTTTGCAAAGAGCGGAAAAAATGCTCGAGAAAAAATTTAGGTCTTATAATCATGTATTGCTCGGCTTTAACGCAGTGACAGAATCACTACTTGAAGAGCTGGAAAAAGAAGGACTCAAGCCACTCATTGTCACAACGAAAAACATAAATCACCACATACCAAAAGAGAATTTTACAGTCATCAAAGGAGACCCGTTGAGCAAAAGGATGCTTATCAAAGCAGGAGTTAACAAGCCAGGCACGCTAGTTATAATAACCCTTGATGAAGACTCGGAAGCAATACTTGCAATAAATAAGGTGCGGCAGTTGTCAGAATCAACAATAGTTGTCGCAAACATAAATAACCAGGACTTCGTCCCAATAGCACAGAAAGCAGGAGCTACATATATAGTGCCAAGTTCGAGCATAGGCGGACGCTTAATATCATTAACACTTTGCGCGCCAAACGCAGTAAGGTGGATAATGGATGCGATCACTCTTGCGAACAGGACAATTGAGCTAGTAGACATTGATGTAACCAAGGGCGACCGTTTCGAAGGGAAGAACCTTAAGACATCTGATGATCTCCTGGGCATAGCAGCCAACATAATCGCTGTTAAGAATAACACTGGCTTGCACAGGATACCTCTTGATGATTATATCATACAGCCAGGTGACCATCTTGTACTAATAGCAAATCTTTCACCGCTGAAGGAAAAAAAGCCTGAACAGGTGAGAAAAGCCATAAGCAGATTAACTTTCAATAAATCCAGCAAGGCACAAAAAGGAAAAAAAAAGAAAAGGACTTAAAGAAAACTTGTAGGTCAACAAAAAGCAAAACCTGCAATGCAGTACCATGAGCAGAAAAATACAGTCAATAAAAACGCGTGACAAGAAATTGGTCCTTGAAGAGTCAATATACACTCCAGCAAGAGCGCCGGGAAAGGCATTCTGCCTGATCAGTTTCATCGTCGCCGTAGGCATAATAGGGACTGCATTATACTCAAAATTCTTCATGGTTTTTGCTACAATATTCTGGATGCAATATACAGTCATACTCAGCTATGTCCAGTTCCTGAAAGGCTCAAAGTATGAAGAGAAAGCATTCATAGACAAGCTTTTGAACCCCCAGGTGAGATTCTTCACTTTCATCTTCCTGGCGACCCTGGGATTGTTGGGATCGCTTGCAGGCATGCGCTGGATAGGCTATTTAGCACTGGTCTCATGGTGGCTGTTCTCTCTGAACTTCTATCTATACTTCAAGGAGTTCAAGA